>NZ_CAUFYA010000050.1:0-36670 GCF_959596855.1 uncultured Butyricimonas sp. | reverse complement strand
AAACAAGAAAAAAGTTTCTCATGAATTTGCCTTGAAAGGCTTCTTTTCACGAGGTCGGTAGTCGTTCCGGCAACGTCCGAAACGATAGCGATATTCTGGCCTGTCAAGGTGTTGATCAAGGAACTTTTTCCACTGTTGCGGCGACCTAACAGGATGATGTGTAGTTTGTTGTCTTTGCCCATGGGGGAGAGTTTATAAGGTTTATAAAGTTTGTAAGGTTTATAAGGTTCATAAAGTTCATAAAGTAACGGGAGTTCTTCGGACAGTGTTTATCGGCAGCTCAAGCTGCCGTGGACAAAGCGCCCCGCAGGGGTCTATAAACCTTATAAACTTTATGAACTTTATAAACTTTATGAACTGTTTTATCTGTACATTTTCACGTCTTCCCGGGTGATGGTATTTCCGCCGAGAATGACCAACCGTTCCACGACGTTGCGTAGTTCACGAATATTACCCGTCCATTCGCACTCCTTGAGGGCGTCGATAGCGTCCGCGTCGATGCTTTTCGGGGCGATGCCCATTTCGGTGCAGATGTCTGTCAGGAAATGGGGAACCAGTATTTCGATATCTTCCAACCGTTGATTTAATGGCGGGACGTCGATGATGATGACGCTTAGGCGGTGGTAGAGGTCTTCCCGGAAATTACCCCGCTTGATTTCTTCTTTCAGATTTTTGTTCGTGGCTGCGATTACGCGTACGTCAACGTTGATGTCCGCGTCACCGCCCACGCGGGTTATTTTCTGCTCCTGCAAGGCGCGTAACACTTTTGCTTGTGCGCTGAGGCTCATGTCGCCGATCTCGTCCAGAAAGAGGGTGCCGCCGGTGGCTAACTCGAACTTTCCTTTCTTTTGCTTGATGGCGGAGGTGAAAGAACCTTTCTCGTGCCCGAACAATTCGCTCTCGATCAGTTCGGAGGGAATAGCGGCACAGTTTACTTCCACGAAAGTGCTTTCTTTCCGGTGACTGAGCTCGTGCAACTGGTGGGCTACCAGTTCTTTGCCGCAGCCGTTAGGTCCCGTGACGAGCACGCGGGCATCGGAGGCTGCCACTTTCTCGATTATGGAGCGTACGCGGTTGAGCGCGTCGGATTGACCGATCATCTCGTATCGCTTGCTGACTTTGTTTTTCAGCGTTTTGGTTTCGTGTATCAGCAAGTGTTTGTCTGTCGCGTTCTTTATGGTGATCAACAACCGGTTCAAGTCCAGCGGTTTCTCGATAAAGTCGTAGGCTCCTTTCTTGATGGCCTCGATTGCCGTGTCTATCGTTCCGTGTCCCGATATCATGATAACCGGGGTGTCGGCGGAAAACTCCTTGATACGTTCCAGTACTTCGATGCCCTCCATTTTGGGCATTTTTATATCGCAAAATACAATATCCGGTTTCTCCGATTTCACTGCCACGAGTCCTTCCATGCCGTTCTCGGCAAGCACGATTTCGTGTCCCTCGTACTGGAGAATATCTTTCATGGAATTGCGGATACTCCTCTCGTCGTCAATCACAAGTATTTTTGTCATAGTACATCTTTTTTGTCTCACGGCAAATTTAGTATTTATTTTTGGATATGGGAAGGGGTAAGATAAAAGTTGCAAGTTACATTCGCCTTCGGCGAGTTGCAGGTTACAACTAAAATAAAGTTTTACCCGCGGCGAAACTTTATTTTGATTATTCCCGGGAAATAAGTATTTTTGAGTGATTTTATAACTTGCCGAAGGTAAATGCAACTTGCAACTCGCCGCACGGCGGCGAATGTAACTTGCAACTTTTGCCGAAGGCAAAACTTAATAAACTATGAAGCGGTCTTTGGTTTTTCTTCTTGTATTGTTTCTTGTATTGGATGTTCAGGCGCAGCGCAAAAAGGTGGGGTTGGTGTTAAGTGGCGGCGGGGCGAAAGGAGTGGCGCATATCGGTGTGTTGAAGGTGCTGGAAGAGGCGGGTATCCCGATAGATTATATCGCGGGCACGAGTATGGGGGCTCTCGTGGGGGCTTTGTACTCGATCGGTTATGACGCGCGCACGATGGATAGTCTGGTGAGGGCGCAGGACTGGATGTTTTTGTTGAGTGATAAAGTGTATCGTTATAACCTGCCTTTCTCGGAGAAAGAGGAAACGGAGAAATATCTTGTTTCCGTGCCGATTAAGAACAATCGCGAGCTGAAGATCCCGTCGGGGTTTATCAGCGGACAGAATATATTCAACCTGTTTTCCGATTTGACGATAGGGTATCACGATTCGCTTGATTTCCACCGGTTGCCGATCCCGTTCGCTTGCGTGGCAAGTAATCTGGTGGACGGCAAGGAGGTGGTGCAGGATCGCGGGACTTTGCCGCTTGCCATGCGCGCGAGTATGGCTATCCCGGGGGTGTTCGCCCCGGTGAGAAGGGACGGGATGGTGCTGGTAGACGGGGGAATATCGAATAATTTCCCGGTGGATATAGCGAAAGAAATGGGTGCTGATATTATCATCGGGGTGGACGTGCAGGCGGAATTGAAAGACGCTTCCGGTCTGGAGTCGGTGACGGGAATTATCGACCAGATGACCTCGTTTCTGGGAATCCAGAAGTACGAGGAAAACAAGAAGATGGTAAACGTGTATATAAAACCGGACGTGTACCCGTACTCTGCCGCCAGTTTCTCTACCCGGGCAGTCGATACGTTGATTATGCGGGGGGAAGAAGTTGCCCGTGCCCAATGGGACGAGTTGATGAAGCTGAAACGCGAGCTGGGAATACCGGAGGGTAAGAATGCCGCGGATACGGAGGATAAAGTGGTGCTTCTGAACGATACGCTCACGATAGATGAAGTACACTTGACGGGGATTGACGCGCGGGACGAGAAATGGTTGAGAAAGAAGATACGGATCAAGAATTATAGCCGCATCACGTTAAATGACCTGCATCACGCGATAGCCGAGTTGTACGGTATCGGGGCTTTCTCCAGCGTGAGCTACAAGTTGAGCGGGGGACCGGTGTATGACTTGGAACTGATTCTGAAACAGAAGCCCATGAGTTCGTTGAATCTCGGGTTCCGTTTCGACTCGGAGGAGATGGCGGCGATATTGTTGAACACGACGATATCGCACAAGGAGTTGCGGGGGTCCCGCCTTTCGCTGACCGGGCGATTGAGTATGAATCCTTACGTGAAGTTGAATTATTCCCTCGGGAATACTTTCCTGCGGAGGTTCGAGCTGGGGTACACGTTCAAGTATAATAATCTGGATATTTACCACAAGGGGAAAAAGCAGGATAATATAGAGTACGCTTACCACAAGGTGGAGTTGGGCGGTTCGGATATTTATTTCCGGAATTTCAAGATGCAGATCGGGGCGCGTTACGAGTATTTCAATTACGAGTCGTTCCTGTTCTCGGATCGGGATCATAATATTAGGGTAAAACCGGAAGGGTTTTTCAGCTACTATGGGTTGGCACATCTGGAAACATTCGACAAGCGTTATTACCCCACGAGAGGGATCTCGTTGAAAGTCGATTACTCGCTTTACACGGATAATTTCCTGACGTACAATGACGGTGCGCCGTTCTCGGCAATTGGTTTGGATTTCGAGAGCGTGTTGTCCATTACCCGGCGCGTGAAGTTTATTCCCTCGATATACGGTCGGGTGCTGATCGGGAATAATATCCCTTATCCTTACTTGAATTGCATGGGAGGTGACGTTGCCGGACGGTATGTCGACCAGCAGTTGCCGTTCCTCGGTATCCAGCATCTGGAGATTTTCGACAATTCGTTGGTGGTGGCTAAAATCATGTTGCGCTATAATCTCGGGCGGAATCATTATATATCTTTGTCCGGGAATTATGCCAAGCAGGATGCCAATTTCTTTGACGTGTTCGGGGGCGATGATATTATTGGCGGGGGCGTGGGATACTCGTACGATAGTTTCGTGGGACCGATTGACGTCACTTTCTCGCTGTCGGATTGGTCGAAGAAACTAGGATTCTACTTTAATTTGGGATATTACTTTTAAGGTTTTATGAAGAGATTGGGGATTATTATTTGCGTGTTAATAGCATGCGCGGGATGTCAACGGAACATGTACCGGTTTACCGAGGGAACGGTATACGGTACTACCTATCATATATCTTACAAGAGTGACAAGGATTACGCGGCGGAGATACGCCGGGAGATGGAGCGCGTGAACGGGTCGCTTTCCATGTTTAACAAGAAATCGACGATAGCCCGTTTGAACCGGGGGGAGACAGACCGGACGGATTCGCTGTTCGTGAGATTGTTCGCGAAGGCGGCAGAGATACACGCGAAGACAGGGGGTGCGTTCGACATCACCGTGGCACCGCTGGTGAACGCGTGGGGGTTCGGTTACAAGAACGAGCGGTTGCCGTTGGCGGAGAAAGTGGACTCGTTGCTGCGATACGTGGGGATGGAGAAGTTGAAAATAGAGGACGGTCGGCTTGTCAAGGCGGTCGAGGGAATCCAGATGGATGCCAGTTCGATAGCCAAAGGGTTGGGCGTGGATCTGGTAGCGGAGTTTCTCGAGGGGCAAGGTGTCCGGGATTACATGGTGGAGATTGGCGGGGAGGTCCGGGTGAAGGGACAAAGTAATAAATCCCGCCCGTGGCATATCGGTATCGACAAACCGATAGATGACGAGGCGGCTTCTCGCAGGGAGTTGCAATTCGTGCTGGAAATGGGAGAGGGAGCGTTGGCGACATCGGGTAATTATCGCAGGTTTTACGTCGTGGACGGGAAAAAATATTCCCACACGATAAACCCCAAGACGGGTTTTCCTGTCCAACAGGATATACTGGGGGCTTCCGTGTACGCTCCCACGTGTATGGAAGCGGATGCTTACGCCACGGCTTTTATGGTGCTGGGTATGGAGAAAGCGAAGGAAATAGTGGAGGCCAATCCTAGCGTGGAGGCTTGTTTTATATATCAAAATGAACAGGGAGAGCGTGAAGTGTGGGTGTCTGAAAAGTTGAAAACATTGATATTGAAAGATTAGTTCTGTCAGGTGAAAGTAATGATTCGTTTATTGATATTGGTTCTAGCATGGGTTTTACTCGTGGAAAGTCGCGCCGGAGCGAGACCTTTATCAGGAAACGCATGCTTGTCGCTATCGCGGGACACTGTGAAACAAAACAGTAAAATCTTCCTGCCCGACAGTCTGATTCAAGACACACTCCGGTACGAGTATTCCAAGATTAAAAAGGTGGCTTACCGTCGTAAATGGACGAAGGAGCTTTATAAGATGATATTCGTTAATCCCCGGAAATATAATATCGATATTGTTGAAACGGAGAATAGTGAAGACCGTTATAAGCCGTACCGGGGAAAAATGATCCGGGAGATTCGTGTCAAAGTGTTGCCTCCTTTCGGGACGAGTGTCAATGACACGATTACTTACGGGCAGGATAGCTTGCAGTGGATTCTTGCCCTCGCCAATTCCATTCACCAGAAGTCCGCCGAGCGGGTGATTAAAAAGCAAATGACGGTGAAGCCGGGGATGTATATCGATCCCTTCGAGTTGGTTCAGAACGAGCAATTGCTGAAGGAAATGTCCAATGTCGATGATGCCTTGATAGGGATCGAGCGAGTGGCGGGCGACACGACGATGGTCGATCTGGTGGTGGTGTGCAAGGACGAGTTCTCGTGGACGGGAGAAGTGTGGAGTAATTTCTTGAATTCCGTGGACATGGGTATCGAAACCAAGAACTTGTTCAAGTTGGGGCATATGGTACATTACGAGGCCAGTTACCGTGGGCGTAAAGACCAGAAGTGGGGAAATCTGATCGAGTACAAGGCGGCGAATGTCGTGGGAACGCACATGGATTTCTACGGGATGTACGAGAATACCTTTAATCAAGAAGTTTTGCGCGTGCAAATGGATAAACGATTCCTGACATACAAGACGAAATGGGCGGGGGGAGCTGCTTTTAGCCGGGTGTACTCGTCCAAAACGTTGGTGGACAGGGATATCACGAAGCCGATAGAGTCGTTTAATTACCAGTTATGGGATTTTTGGGGAGGGACATCTTTTTACTTGAACGAGAAATTCAGCTATAACCGGATATTTTACCTGACGGGACGTTACACGGGGACCAAGTTCGTGGATCGTCCGCAAGTAACGAGTGATTCGAATCATTTTTATTATGATCGTAACCGGATCATGGGGGCTTTGACATTCACGAAAATAAAGTATTTTAAAGCGAATTTGATCTATGATTTCGGGCGCACGGAGGATATCCCTTCCGGTTTGTCCGGCACGTTGCTTTTCGGTTACGAGAAAAGTGATTTTACGGAGTACGGTTATCTCGGCACGGAATGGCATTACTCGTGGTTTGACAAATACAAGGATAACTTTTACTCGTGGTACGCGGCATTGGGTTCTTTCTGGAACGGCTACACGGCGGAAAGCGGCGTGTTTAAGGCCGGGGCGCAGTTTATTAGCCCGCTGTACGAGTTGTCCCGGTATCGGTTACGTTTTTACAGTAACATGGATTACGTGCTGGGATTCAAGCGGAATCCAGACGATTATATCTATTTCGAAGACGCGAATATACGGGGTTTCGATACCGATACGATACGGGGTAAACAACGTCTTTCCGGTTCCGTGTCGACAACACTTTTCCTGCCGTATATCAAGCGGGGATTCCGGGCATCTGTGACTACTTTCGTGGATTGGGGGGTGCTTGCCAGAGAGGATAAATCGATATTTAAAAGTCAGTCGTACTGGGGGATAGGGTTCAGTCTGAATTTGCGTAATGATAATTTGATTCTAAAGAATTTAAGCATACGTTTTGCTTTTTACCCGAAGGTTCCGCCTGACGCCCACTTGATCGAGGTGGATGCCTCGAGCCGACGGAAAACAGGGTTTTATGATTACCGTGTCTATAAACCGGACGCGATTAAATACGAGTAGATCAACGGTATTTCGATACACTTTTTAACTAGATTCGTTTTAAATAGGCTTCCGAAATTCCCCGAGAAGTTGTATCTTTGCGGTAAATTAATTTGGAGAGGATGAAGAAGGTTTTTTTGTTTTCTATTTTTTTACTTTGCGGCTTATTTTTTTCTCAAATACTCCCGTCCGCCATGGGAGAAATGTACGGGAGTTTTTATAGTGTATGTAAATGGCTGATGTTTATCTGCCTCGCGTTTATCATGATAAACGTCGGACGGGAGTTCGAGTTGGATAAGACGAAATGGAGATCTTATACCACCGATTATTTTATCGCCATGGCGACTGCCGCCGTACCTTGGTTACTGATCGCTTTCTATTATATTTTCTTTTTGGACACGGGGCTTTCGTGGCAGAATAATTTGCTGATCAGCCGGTTTGCCGCCCCGACGTCGGCAGGGATATTGTTCACGATGCTGGCTGCCGCCGGACTGAAACGGGAGTGGATTTACAAGAAGACACAGGTACTTGCCATATTTGACGATTTGGATACGATTCTTTTGATGATTCCTTTGCAGATATTAATGATTGGTTTCAAGTGGCAGTTGTTCGTGATTATACTGGTCGTTTGCGTGCTTCTGATCTTCGGGTGGAAGCGTTTGAGTTCGCTAAATCTGCCACAGTCGTGGAGGGCTATTTTGCTTTATTCCGTGTGTATCGTGGCAGCGTTCGAGAGCGTGTACCTGATCACGAAATCGCTCATGGGACAGGACGGGGCAATTCATATCGAGGTGTTGTTGCCCGCTTTCGTGCTGGGGATGGTGATGAAGACGGTTCACAAGCATTCGCGCGAGGAAGAGAGGGCGTCCAGCTTTATTTCCTACTTGTTTATGTTCCTCGTGGGATTGAGTACGCCGATTTTTATCGGTCTGGAAACCGGAGGCGACAGTATGCCCGGGTGGGGCGTGCTTATCTTTCACGTGATTGTCGTGACGGTGCTTTCTAATCTGGGAAAGATGTTCCCGCTGTTTTTCTATCGTGACCGGAAGATACAGGAACGGTTGGCTTTGTCAATCGGTATGTTTACCCGCGGTGAAGTGGGAGCGGGGATTATCGTGATTGCCATGGGTTACCAGTTGGGCGGTCCGGCATTGATTATCTCTATCCTTAGTCTGGTGCTGAATCTCGTGTTGACTGGATTCTTCGTGGTTGCCGTGAAACGTATCTCGCAGAGCGTGTATGGGGTTAAAGAATAGTTTTTGGATTTATGATTTTAGATTTCTTGATTGAAGATTTAGGAATTTAATGATTTGAACGGAAATCAATTAATAACTTATTTGTTATCAATTAGGTTAGAGTGTCAATCGTAAATCAAGAAATCATAAATCAATCAGTTGTTCTTTATTTTCTTGATTAAGGCGTACATTCTCCACCACAAGTAGGCGATAAGTAACACGGATATTGTGTAGATGATTCGGTTGTCGATGTCTATAAACCGTTTGAACATCAACGGAACCGCTCTTACCGTGTTCCACGGGTTTATTCCTTGCCACGAGAAGCGTACTTCGGTTGGGGACGCGATGATGGAAATGATACTGAATGCCGCAACAAGAGCGACGAGCGATATGATTAGAGAGGTTTTGTCTATATTTTTCATTTGCGTTTATTTTTTATCTTTTTTCTTGAACAGGTCGCCGATTTTCTTGAAGAAACCTTTCTTTTTCGGTTGCTCCGTTTCGGGGGCGACTTCTTCGTGGTGTTTCACTTTTTCAAGCTTCCGGTTAGTCAATCTATCCAGTATATTTATATTTTCTTTAAAGGTGGGGACTTCCAGTTCTTTTTGAGTACTCATAGGCGGTACGGGGAACGAGAGATTTTCCCAATAGCTGTACGTGCTGCTCTTCAAACAATCCTGCATGAACAAACCGAAGATGGGGAGTGCCATGTTCGCACCTTGTCCCAAAGAGGTAGATTTAAAATGGACGCGGGAGTTGTTCGCCCCGACGCGGATCCCCACGACGATGCGGGGGGTGTAACCGATAAACCAGCCGTCGGCTTGGTTCTGGGTGGTTCCGGTCTTTCCGGCGATAGCTATATTCAACC
Source organism: uncultured Butyricimonas sp. (assembly GCF_959596855.1). Classification (NCBI taxonomy): domain Bacteria; kingdom Pseudomonadati; phylum Bacteroidota; class Bacteroidia; order Bacteroidales; family Odoribacteraceae; genus Butyricimonas; species uncultured Butyricimonas sp. The sequence continues at coordinate 27,697 of NZ_CAUFYA010000050.1, read as the reverse complement.
CGTAATTATTGATAAGGCGCTTGCCGGTTCCTTCTTGAATGACAGCCGTGAGCATGGATGACATCAAGTGAGCTTCTCCGGAGGGTAAAACCCGTTCTTTGCGGGGAGGTTCCGCCTCGTATATAATCCGTCCTTCCCGGTCTTTGATCGAAATCAAATAGTAAGGTTCCGTGAGAACCCCGTTGTTTGCATAACATAAATAGGGGAGAACCATTTCTTTTAACGGAATGTTCGCCGCACCCAAGGCTATGGAAGGAACAGCGGGCAGGTCGCTTTGTATTCCCAGACGGCGGGCATGTGCTATCGTGGTATCTATTCCCGTCTGGAGAAGTACTTCCACGGCTATCGTGTTGATAGATTGACTTAAGGCCCCTTTCAGCGTGTAGAATCCCCCGGATCGGTTGTTCGAGTTCCGGGGAGTCCAGTTGTCATAGTCCGGGTAGCTTTTTTGTTCATCCTTGTAATAGGCATCCACTCGGGCTCCATGCTCAACGGCGGCACTGTAAACGACAGGTTTAAAGACTGAACCCACTTGACGTGGCGCCAGTACTTGATCGTACTGGAAATACTTGAAGTCCAATCCGCCAATCCATACTTTTACTTTTCCGGTATGCGGCTCTATGGCGATCATGCCGGGGTGAAGTATTTTCAAGTAGTGCTTAATGGAGTCGATCGGGGACATCTGCATTTCCACCTCTCCTTGATAGGCGCTGTAAATAGTCATGCATTTCTTCTCATTTAGAGCGGCAAGAATGGCTTTTTCGCCCAATCCCTGTTGTTTCAGTGATTTGTAAGCCGTGCTTTCCCGGATGGCTTTATCGAGGATATCGGGTTCTTTATACCACGGGTCTTGTTTGTCCCAATGCGTGTAGAAAGAGTTTTGCAAAGATTTCATGTGGGTGTGCATGGCGTCTTCCGCATAACGTTGCATCTCGGCATCAATCGTCGTGGTGAGAATCAGACCGTCCTTGTATAAATTGTAATTCGTGCTGTTTGCCTCGTTGTATTTGGCAATCAGCTTCATGGCATCCTGCCTGATTTGTTCCCGCAGGTAGGGGGCTAATCCCGAATAATGATTCAAGGGTTTGTAACGGAGTTCCAGTTTCTCCTTTTTCAGTTGCTCGGCCTCGGCTTCCGTGAGGTAATCGTATTTCTCCATTTGGGCAATCACCGTGTTGCGCCGCTGTAACATACGGTCGGGATGTACGCGGGGATTGTAGTAGGAGGGACCTTTTAATAAACCTATCAACGTGGCGGCTTCCGGAATCGTGAGTTGTGTTGCCGTCGTGGAGAAGTATTTTTGCGCGGCACTCTCGATGCCGAATGTTCCTTCCCCGAAGGATACAGTGTTCAAATATAAAGTGAGTATCTCGTCTTTCGAGTACAGTTTTTCCAACCGGTGGGCGGTGATGATTTCTTTGATTTTGATGACCGGAAGCATCAGACTGCTCCGGTATTCGCGGGGGAAAAGGTTCTTTGCCAACTGTTGGCTGATCGTGCTACCGCCACCGGAACTCCTGTCACCGAGTAACAGTGTCTTGAAGAGAACGCGGAGCATGCTGATTTTGTCAAATCCCTTGTGTTCATAGAAGCGGACATCTTCGGTTGCAATCAGGGCATTAACTGCATTGCGGGAAATTTCGCCGAACGGGACATTCGTGCGGTTTTCCACGTAATATTTTCCAAGCAATTCGCCGTCCGAACTGTACAGGGAGGAAGCCTCGAAATTCCGTATCTCCCTTAAATCCTGATAATCCGGGATTTTACCCCACATGCCGTAATAAACACAACACACGAACAGACCGACCAGAAAAACACATAGCAAAGCGGTTAAAAGCAAGGTTTTGACGACTCGCTTTAAGAAGCTCTTTTTCTGTTTCTTGGGTTTCCTTTTTTGTACTTTTTTTCTTTTCTCCATCACCTGTTTATTTGCGGTGTAAAAGTAGAAATATATTTTTATTTTACGGATGAAAAATTATTTCGATATTTCCTTTTTTCATAGGGATTTAAATATACCTTTGTGGCACAGTTTACAAAAACGAAATAAATAACAAATTAACTACGTAAAAAGAAACAAAAGTATATTGTCATGCTGAATATCGCGTTGTTTGGCCCTCCGGGAGCCGGAAAAGGAACTCAGGCAAAGAAGATTGTCGAGAAGTACAATTTGGCTCATCTGTCCACGGGGGACATGATTCGTAAAGAAATTGCCGAAGGTTCGGATTTTGGTAAAATGGCCGCCGGAATAATTAATAAAGGCGAGTTATTATCCGACGAGTTCGTGGTAGCGTTAATCGTGAATAGTATAGAACATCATAAGGATGTAAACGGATTTTTGTTCGACGGTTTCCCAAGAACTGTCAGACAAGCCGAGATTCTTGACGAAATGCTTGCAAAAACGGGACATCCGTTGAGTGCTTTAATTAGTATTGATGTTCCTCACGATGAGTTAATGCGCCGTATGTTAGAGCGTGCGAAGATAGAGGGACGTTCCGATGATAATGAAGAGGTTATCGAGAATCGTTTTCGGGAATACAAGGCGAAGACTTTGCCGGTTGCCGACCACTACAAGAACCAGAAAAAGCATCATACAGTAAATGGCTTTGCCACGGTAGAAGAGGTTTTCCAATCCATTGCGGGTATTTTGGAAGGGGTAAAGTAAAGCAAGTAAGATAAATAAAAAAGCGATTGAAATAACTGTGTTTCAATCGCTTTTTTATTATATCCCGGGTTCTTGCGGCTTATAATGCCACTGTAAGATAAGGAATAATAGTCCGGGAATAAAAATAATGACAGCCGTGGCTTGCAATGCCACGGAAAGGGAATATAGATCATGTAGCCATCCCACGAGCGGAGCCATGGCTGCAAACATTAAACGGATAACGAAATTCCGGATAGAAAGAACCGTTGCCCGCATTTCGGAGAACGTGATCTGGTTGATATATCCTTTTAGAATGGGGGTGGCAAATCCTCTCACGATATAGAAAAAGAAGAGGAATACCAATCCCGTGTAAGATATGTTGAACGATACCGCCACGTATCCCCCTATGATAAAGAACAGGATAAACGCGTACATCCTGTTGCTTCCCAGTTTTTGGTCCAGTCGGTCGGAGTAGAGTGCCGATATACCCACGGTCAGGTTCAATATCGTCCAGATGATGCCGAACCAAGAGGTCGGAGTATCCAGTTCTATCAGCAAGGGTTGGACAAACCACGCCATGGTCAGCGTGGCAGCCCCGATGACACCGGAAAACATGATATTATAACATAGTTCTTTGTTGGTGAAGAGGGAATATTTGATGATTTTCACGATATTGGCAAACGAGTTTTCTATTCTTGTCTTTGCCGCGTGTTCCGTGAGCATAAAGGCTGCCGGAATACCGATAAAGGCAATCCCGCTTTGCACGTAGAAAGGAAGACGTAGGGAATAGGTCGCCAACAACCCGCTGAAAATACCGGCAAAGGCTTCCGAGAAATTACCGATCATGGTTACACGTCCCTCGTATTTCAAGTAACTTTCTTCTTTACGGTAATGAATCATCGTGTCGTAAAGCAGTGCCGAATCGGCGCCCGATACCAGACTCTGACCGAAACCGAGCAGGATTTCCGATATGAAGAACGCGACAAACGTGTCCGCAAGGGAGTAGTTGGTAAACCCGAAGAAACAAAGGATACACCCGGCAATCAAGCAATTCCTTCTTCCCCAAACATCGGCAAGGTATCCCGTGGGGATCTCCAAGGATACCATGGCAATGGAATAGACGCTTTTCAAAATGAAAATATCAGCCAAATCAAGCCCGCATTCCTTGTAAAACAAGACAATGATAGGCATCACCAAGGTAAACCATTTGGATACCTTGATCAGGTAAAGGGCGATGATATTTTTTCTAAACGACACGCTATTCATTTTTTATTTCAAGAGGCAAAAGTAACGAATTGAAACTTGAAAATGGAGAATTAAAATGAAATTTAATGCTCTTGACCGGAAACGTTAGCATCAAGCGACTGGTAAATTTAGAAATTAATATCAAAAAGCTGGTTTTTGTTTCTGTTTTATTCAAAAAGCGTTATTTTTGCTTCCAAATTAAAAACATAAATCACTAATTAGTAAAAATAAGTTTGTCATGGCAATACAAAAAATCGATGACATTTACGAGGCATTAAAAGCTAACTCAAAAAAGAAACGTCTGGTTGTGGCGTACGCGAATGACAGCCATTCTATCGAGGCTGTAAATAAGGCGGTTGAATTAGGTATCGTGGAAGCTACATTGTGCGGCGACGAGAATGAAATCAAGAAGGTATGCGCGGAACACGGTTTCGATATTTCTCGTTTCAAGATTGTGCATGAGCCTGTTGATACGAAAGCTGCTGCTAAAGCAGTACAAATGGTACGTGAGAAAGAGGCTGATTTTATCATGAAAGGATTGGTCAGCACAGACAAATATATGCGTGCGATTTTGAATAAAGATTGTGGTTTATTGCCCCCGAAAGCAACGTTGTCACACGTGGTAGTAATGGAATGTCCGAATTATCACAAATTGTTGGTATTCGGTGATGCTGCAATTATTCCCGCTCCCGATTTTTCACAGAAGATGGCTATCGTGAAATACGTTTCTCAAATTGCTAATGCTCTTGGTGTGCAACGTCCGAAAGTAGCTATGATCTCCGCTACGGAACAAGTATTACCTAAAGTGGAATCTACTACTGATGCTGCAATTCTGGCTAAAATGGGAGAAAGAGGTCAATTGGGCAATATTGATATCGACGGTCCGTTGGCATTGGATGTGGCTATCGACAAAGAGGCTGCCGAGATCAAGAAGATTAATTCTCCGGTTGCCGGTGATGCCGACTGTCTGGTATTCCCGAATATCGAGGCCGGTAATGTATTCTACAAGACCAATACCAAGCTGGCAAACGCTCGTCAAGGCGCTATTCTTGTTGGGGCTACCGCTCCGAGTGTATTGTCTTCCAGAGGTGACAGCGTGGATGCCAAGTTAAATTCAATTGCGTTGGCTGCTCTTTTCGCTAAATAATTTAAAACTAAAGAGTTCATAAAGTTTGTAAAGTTCATAAAGTTTATAAAGTATATTGACCCCGCAGGCACTTTGCTCACGGCAGCAATACTGCCGATAAACATTGTCCAAAGGACTCCCGTAACTTTATAAACCTTATGAACTTTATAAATTTATATCATGGAAGAACAAAAACACGTGATTTTTATCAAGAATATGGTTTGTAACCGTTGTATTTTGGTTATAAAACAGATTCTTAAAGATTTGCAGTTTACCCCGCTACAAGTGGATTTGGGCACGGCTGTCGTGAAAGAGGAATTGACATCGGATGATCGGGAAGTGATTAGGAAGGCACTTGAAGAGTATGGATTTGAATTGATAGACGATAAACGGCAACGTATCATCGAGCAGATACGGACTTCTATCATTCAGTTGGTGCATTATGAAGGTAATCTCTCCAAGCTGAAGTTGTCGGAGTATTTGAAGGAGAAATGCCATTATGACTACAGTTTTCTAAGTAAGCTGTTCACCGAAATGAACGGAATCAGCATAGAGAAATATTATATCGCTCAAAAGGTGGAACGGATTAAAGAATTACTGTTTTATGATGAACTCTCGATTAGTGAGATTGCCGATAAACTTCAATATTCGAGCGTGGCACACTTGAGCACTCAATTCCGCAATGTGACCGGAATGTCACCGAGCGAATTTAAACGTTTGAAGGAACACGGACGGGAACCTTTGGATAAAGTGTAAATTATATCCATAATTTTGTAACAATCCGGGGGATGATACGGTTTACCTTTGTATAAAGAAAAAAAGGTAAAGCGTATGAAAACTAAAAAAATATTTCCGGTAGTAGGGATGAGTTGTGCATCTTGCGCGGCTCGGGTGGATAAAGTCTTGAACGCACAGCCCGGAGTGTATGAAGCGAATATAAACTACGCGACGGCTAGCGCGCAAGTGGTTTACAATCCCGATGAATGTTCCGTTTCATCTTTGAAAAATGCGGTACAAAACGCGGGATACGATTTGTTGGTATCTGAAAATCAATCTACCGACGAAGAGGTCGGGCAAGCACGCGAGAAAAAGTATCGGCAGTTGAAAATCCAAACGTGGAGTGCCGTGGTCTTGTCCGTTCCTATCATGTTAATCAGTATGTTCTTTATTGATTATCCTTACATGAAATATGTCTTGTGGATACTTTCCACGGTTGCCGTTTTAGGTTTGGGACGTAGGTTCTATATCAACGCGTGGAAGCAATTGCGTCATGGAACTTCAAATATGGATACTCTGGTTGCCATCAGCACGGGGATTGCCTATTTGTTTAGTGTCTTTAATCTGTTGTTTCCCGATTTCTGGCTGTCGAGAGGGGTAACACCTCACCTTTATTTCGAGGCGGCGAGTGTTATCATTGCTTTTATATTATTGGGGCGTTTACTGGAAGAGCGAGCGAAACAGAATACGTCGACGGCCATTAAGAAGTTGATGGGTTTACAACCGAAGACAATAACCATTGTCACGGAATCGGGAGAAAAAACAGTACCGATTGAGGAAGCACGCGTGGGTGATACCATTGCGGTAAAACCCGGTGAACGTATAGCCGTGGACGGGACTGTCCTCAGCGGAGAGTCATTCGTGGATGAAAGTATGCTTAGCGGTGAGCCTGTTCCTGTACGCAAGCGGTCGGGAGAGAAGGTGTATGCCGGAACGATTAACCAGAAAGGTGCTTTTCATTTCACCACGGACAAGACGGGTTCCGATACTATGTTGGCACAAATTATCCGTATGGTGCAGGATGCACAGGGGAGTAAAGCACCCGTGCAGAAAATGGTCGATAAGATAGCGGGTATTTTTGTACCCGTCATTATCGGTATCGCTGTACTGTCATTCGCCGTGTGGTGGATATTTGCCCCGGCGGGCGGTTTTACTCACGGCTTACTGGCTATGGTTACCGTACTGATTATTGCTTGTCCGTGCGCCTTGGGATTAGCTACCCCGACGGCACTTATCGTGGGAATAGGCAAGGGAGCGGAGCATGGTATTTTGATAAAGGATGCCACGAGTTTGGAGGTTGCCCGGAAAGTAGACACGATCGTGCTGGATAAAACGGGAACGATCACGGAAGGGCATCCTGTCGTTGTGAACGCTCAATGGAAGGAGGGAGCGGAAGACTCTCGCGAAGTATTGTATAGTCTGGAACGATTGTCGGAACACCCGCTAGCGGAAGCGATAGTCAATGAATTGGGGGATGAAATATCTGTTCCGGTCACGGGATTTGAAAGTATTCCGGGTAGAGGAATAAAAGGGCAATGGAATGATGAAACTTATTATGTCGGGACTCCCGAATTACTCCGGGATAACGGTGTGTCTGTCGATAAAGAGTTGGAACAAAAAGCGGAAAGCTGGCTTAAAGATGCCCAAACGGTCATTTGGTTTGGCAATTCAACCGAAGCTCTTGCCGTGATGGGGATAACAGACAAGATAAAAGATACATCATTACAAGCTATTTCCCAATTATATAAGATGGGGTTGACGGTCTATATGTTGACGGGAGATAATGCCGCGACAGCCAAAGAAATAGCACGGAAGACCGGTATCAAGCATTATAAATCGGGTATATTGCCACAAGAGAAAGCTATTTTCGTTAAACAGTTGCAACAAGAAGGTCGGAAAGTCGCTATGGTCGGGGACGGTATCAATGATAGCGCGGCATTGGCACAAGCGGATTTAAGTATTGCCATGGGAAAAGGCAGTGATATTGCCATGGAAACAGCCATGGTCACGATCCTTTCCTCCGATTTGATGAAGATCCCGGAAACCATCCGTTTGTCGCGATTGACCGTGAAGACCATCCGCGAGAACTTGTTTTGGGCGTTTATCTATAACTTGATAGGTGTCCCCATCGCGGCAGGTATTCTCTATCCGATAAACGGTTTCCTGCTTAACCCGATGATCGGGGGGGCGGCAATGGCATTTAGCAGCGTGAGCGTCGTGAGTAACAGTCTGCGTTTGAAACGGAAAAAAATAGGTATAACCGCGAATCGAAATAATAACAATGAATATATAAATGAAGTAGAACACGTAAAAGAAAAAGGTATGGAAAAGAAATTTAAGGTGGAGGGGATGATGTGCAATCATTGTCGTACCCATGTAGAAAATGCCCTTAATAGTATTGACGGAGTGAAAGCCGTTGTAACTCTGGAGCCGCCGGTAGCTACCGTTGAATTTACGAAAGGTGAACTATCGTTGGATGAATTGCAACAAGTTGTTACAAGCAAGGCTGGGGAGTACAAAATGTCTGAAATCTGAAAGGGAGCGTTTCACAACGCTCCCCTTCTCTGAATTATTTAAAAACAACTAAGAACACAGGCTACTCTTCAGTAATCACAATTTTTATGATTTTGTCCCCTTGGCGGATAGCATCAATCACTTCCAAACCTTCGTATACTTGACCGAAGCAAGTATGTCTTCTATCCAGATGGGCGGTATTTCTACGGTTGTGGCAGATAAAGAATTGCGAACCTCCGGTATCCCGCCCCGCATGAGCCATGGATAAAACTCCGCGGTCGTGATATTGGTTTTCCCCGGTTAATTCACACTTGATCGTGTATCCCGGACCACCGGTTCCGTCCCCTTTGGGGCAACCTCCCTGTATCACGAAATCCGGAATCACCCGATGAAAGGTCAAGCCGTCGTAAAAACCTTCTTTGGCTAGTTTTACAAAATTGGCAACCGTGTTAGGCGCATCTTTTTCATAAAAAAGGACTTTCATGACACCTTTTTCAGTTTCTATTTCTGCTCTATACATTATGAATTTGCTTTAGAATTTTCATAAGCAAATGTAGGTCATAAAATGAATGGAAGCAAGGCGTCTAATGTTATTTAACGCATTTTATATAGTCGCCTTCGGCGAGTTGCAAGTTACAGGTTGCATTTGCCTTCGGCAAGTTGCAGGTTTACTGGCGTTAAGGATGGAGGAGTTCGTTGATTAGGTGATTGCAGATTTCGTGATTCTCTTGTGCGATGGTAAGCGGGTAGAAATCTAAAATTTAAAATCATTAAATCTAAAATTGTTGAATCCGTTTTTCGGATTCAACACAGTTCTTGTTTTAATACATCGGGTAATTCAAGGCCTCGTTTTTCGAGGCTGATAAACCAGTCTGACAGTTCTTCCGGCTGAATGGAATACAATACTTCACGGAATTGGTCTATTTGTTCATCGCTGTATCGGTCAGAGGGGATACCCCGGTATTGATCCAGTTCCTCATCATCAAAGTATTCTATTTTTTCATCCACTCTCTTTAGTCCTTTCTCGCAGATAGCGTGAGCGCCGCAACAGTCGGCGGGAGGGACAACAACCGGAGTGTCATCCGGCTTTTGTTTTGATTTGAAAAGGTATGTAAAAAGGGCAACTATTACTAGAAGCCCTACTATGCTGATGATAATATAAATCATTTCAATTACTTGGAAAGTTCTTTCTTCAACAGATTTACCTGATTCGTCAGTTTCTCCACTTCCTGAGTTTTCTTGGCTAATGTACTTTTAACATCTGCCAATTGTTTTTTCACCCCGGCAATCTCTTTTTCCAATCGGGCAATTTCGCTGTCCTTGAACTTGATATTTGCCTTGAGTGTTTCTACTTCATTTTTTAGTTTCCGGTTATCCCAATCCGCGTTGGTCTTGTACTCGGTCAATTGTTTTTGAAGTAAGTCACGTTCTTCAGTCGCTCTTTTCAACTGGAGTTGTAAACCGTTCAATTGTCCTTCATTATCCTTTACTTTTGACTTTACCTGTTCGGAAACATCTTTCAATTCGGACTTTAAAGCGGACTCTTTACTTTGCAATGTCCGTAATTGGGTGTACAGATCATCAATCTGTTTATCTTTGGCTGCGTTGTTCGCTGTCAGTTGGTAGCGGACGGCATTAAAATCATCCTTGAGTTTTTGCATTTCGGTTTCCAGAGTCTTCTTGTCGTTAGCAAGTGTTGCCACTTCCCGGTCTACGCTTCTCTTTGCTCTGGCTAATTCCTCGTATTTCTTTTTTGAAACGCAAGAGGAGAAAAGTAACGTGAATATTAAAATACCTGATATATAAAATAATCCTTTTCTCATATTGAAATGTTTAAATTGAACTTTATTCTTGTTGTGTGACAAAAGTAGTAAAATATTTGGGTATAACAAAGAACAATAGGGGCGGCAGAATCTTAATTTAATGTTAATGCTTCAAGACGTGATACGGAATTCGTGTGTCAAATACATATTTATTTATATATTTGCGTTGGAAAATTAATACAGAATATACTATGAATAAGAAAATCCTCTCGTTACTCGTTTTGTTTTTTGGAGTATTATTTGTCGCTCAAGCTCAGAATGACGGAAAGATACGAGTGAAGGGCGTTGTGTTGGATGAAGTTACGCGTCAACCGATTGAATTTGCCAATATCGGGATTCTAGGTACGGTTGCGGGTGTTGCCACGGATATGGACGGTCGGTTCGAATTGGTAGTTTCCGAAAGATTGGCTACTTATATGATGAGAGTTTCCGCGGTGGGATATGCTTCTGACGAGATGAAGTTGTACGAGGCAAGGGATAAAGGAGAGGTGCAGATATTTTTGAAACCGATGACCTACGGGATTCACGAGGTGGATGTAACAGCAGAATCGTTGGTCTTGAAAAGATTGTTACAGAACGTGGTGAATAATATCGGTCGGAATTATATTCCGCGTCCTTATAACTACGAGGGATATTTTGAATATGGCGTCCGGATTAATGACGGGGAGAAAAAGTCGAAAGAGGCAATCGTGGATATTTATGACAGCGAAGGTTACAGGCGTTCGAATGTCGAGGATGCGTTCAAGGCTTTGAATTATAACTTCTCGCAGGTGCGCCGCAGCGAGGAAATGACTTCCGCCACGGACGGGTTGATCTTCTTTGATGACATTATCACGGCGGATATCGTTCGTAATACCCGTAATATTCTGGATCTGGAGAATTACAGGGACTTTAAATTGAAAAGTAAAGGTAAATTCTTGTACGAGGGTGATTCCGTGCAAATTGTCACTTACGAGTGTCTGAAACCTTCCTTGTCGAATTCCGGTACGACCTTCGTTACAAAATACAGCGGAGAGATATACGTGGAATTGAAGAATTACGCCGTTATTAAAAACGTTATGCGCATCACTTCTTCCGCGTTCAATCTTTTGGGAAGAAATTTGATTCTGGCAGGTAACAGTCCTCGGCACGAAGTAATGGCTACGATTACGACCAATTACAAGAAAGTGAGTTCTTATTACTTTTTGAGTGGAGTGAGTATGGTGTATACTTATCTGGACGGTTCCGATCGTGTGAAAGGAGAGATGCAATACCAAACGACAAAAGTTAGCGTGAACAATACCACTCCTATTGCCGGACGGGTATATTTTGAAGAGGTTCCGACAGACAGAAATTTCTGGGATCGTTACACGATATATTTGGAAGAAGAAGAATAAAAGTCCCCCGAAAAGGGACTTTTTATTTTAGATTTAATGATTTAAGATTGAGTCCGTTCGGACTTAAATATTGTAATCTCTTGTAATTTACTTGTTTCGTTATATCGTCATGAAGGTACTTTATAAACAGAGCTTATGAAAGAACAAATTTGGAATAATATCGAACGAATGAGAGCGGAGGCTCCATTGGTACATAATATCACGAATGCTGTGGTAATGAATAATACGGCTAACGCGCTGTTGGCGGCAGGTGCTTCACCTATTATGGCACACGCATCGGAAGAAATTGATGAAATGGTTGCGCTATGTGGGGCTACCGTGATTAATATCGGGACATTGGATCGTTTTACCGTGGAATCCATGAAAACAGCTATCCGGAAAGCGAATGAAATCGGGCATCCGGTAGTACTCGATCCCGTGGGTGCGGGAGCCACGAGTTTTAGGAAGAAGGTTCTCCAAGATATATTAAACGCCGGTACTCCCCGGTATATACGCGGGAATGCCTCGGAAATCATGACAATGGCAGGGTTATCCACGAAATCTAAAGGCGTGGATAGTACCGAGTCTTCTCTGAATAGTCTGGAAGCTGCCCGCGAATTGAGTTCCCGTGTGGGGTGTATTGTCTGCGTGAGTGGGGAAACGGATCTCGTTGTGCAAGGCGAGAGAGTGATTTATTTGCATAATGGCTCCCCGATGATGGAGAGGGTGACCGGACTGGGGTGTACGGCTTCCGCTATCTTGGGTGCATTTGCTGCTGTCGCAGAAGATGAGTTTATGGCTGCCGTGAGTGCTACTTCTTTTATGGGTATATGCGGGGAGATTGCGGTCGGAATGGCACAAGGTCCCGGAACCCTGCAATTGTATTTGTATGACGTGATGTATAATCTGACACGCGAGCAGTTCATACAACGCGTGCAAATTTCCGAATGATATGAATGCCCCGCTTTATTTAGTGACCGACGAAGGGTTGCTGCATGGTAAAGATCTTTACAGCACGGTTGAAGCTGCCGTGAAAGGAGGCGTGACCATGGTACAATTACGGGAAAAAGAATCCTCTACCCGGGATTTTATTGAACGGGCGATTCGGCTGAAAGTATTGTTGACACCTTATCATGTACCTTTGATTATTAACGATCGGGTAGACGTGGCACTGGCTGCCGATGCTGATGGGGTGCATATCGGACAGAGTGATATGCCCTATTCGCAGGTGAAACGGCTACTGCCGGAAGGAAAAATAATCGGGTTATCCGTGGAAACGCGGGAACAGGTAATTGAAGCCAACGAGTGGGATGTAACTTATATCGCGGCAAGTCCTGTCTTTTCCACGGCAACGAAAACCAATACGATTGTCGAGTGGGGATTGGACGGGTTGCAATGGATTCGTTCCGTGTCCCGTCATCCGTTAGTGGCTATCGGTGGCATTCATCCCGACAATGTAGCCTCAATCTTTCGGGCGGGAGCGGATAGCGTGGCTGTGATTTCCGCGATTATCGGAGCCGATGATCCGGGAAAAGCCGCACGAGAATTGATTTGTCTTATACCCTAAAGAAAGATATAACCTTTTACTACTGAAATCCTATCGTAATCCTACCCAAGAACTAGGGAAGACATACCGCACTGGCGGTGTACGAACCGTTTTGCCTCGGTATTCTATAGGATTAGAATACCCCCAAAGAATGCAAAAGTATAACCAAGATAAACAAGGGCGCCACGTATTTCAGCACGAAAACCAGAGGTTTTATCAACCATAACTTCAATTGCCCGTCATTCGTCAACTCGGCAATCAACAAACGGCGATCGAATCGCCACCCCACGTAGATGGATATGAGTATGCCGCCGACGGGGAGCAGGATATTGGAACTGATAAAATCAAATATCCCGAATATGGAGCGGCTCCCTATCTGTATGTCTTTTAAAGGACCGAACGATAGAGTACACAAGATGCCGAAAACAGTCACGATAACGGTTGAAATAATGGTTGCCTTACGCCTGCTGATGTGTTTCTCTTCCACGAAAAAAGCGACAATCACTTCGAGCAATGATATCGAGGACGTCAATGCAGCCATTGTCAGCAGGACAAAGAATAAAATAGCCCACAATTGCCCGAATGCCATACTCTGGAACACTTGGGGCAAGGTGAGGAACACGAGTCCCGGACCGGAATTGGGTGCGATATTAAAGGCGAATACAGCAGGAAATATGGCAACGCCTGCCAGCACGGCGATTAGGGTATCGGCACAGATAACCTGTAACGATATCGAGGTTAGATTTTCACTTTTCTTGATGTATGAAGCGTAAGTCAATAGGACACCCATGCCGATTGACAAGGAGAAAAACGCTTGTCCCAGTGCAGAGAGTACCCCTTGAGAGGTGAGTTCCGAGAACTTGGGTAAAAACAGGAATTTTATTCCTTCCATGGCACCGTCCAGCGTGCATGCCCGGATACCTAAAATCACGATTAGTATGAAGAGTAAGGGCATCATGAGTTTCGTGTATCTTTCGATACCCTTTTTTACCCCTGCCAACACGATAAATCCGGTAAGTACCATGAATATAATTTGCCAGAATACCGGCTTGTACGGGTTGGAAATAAAACCGTTGAACAAGTTATTCAAATCAATATCGGCGCTTGAATGGAACGAGAAAGAGAGGGATTTAACCACGTATTCCAACGTCCACCCGGCAACTGTGCCATAAAAAGAAAGAATCATCGTGGCGGCCAATAACACGAGGATTCCAAAATAACGCCAAGGTGTTTTCGGTTCCAACCGATCAAATGTCCCGAAAGCATTCCGACCGGAATATCTACCGAGCGCGAACTCCGAAAGCATGACCGGGAGTCCGATAGCAACGGTAAAAAATATGTACACGAGCAAAAAAGCCCCGCCACCGTTATTCCCGGCTTCATAGGGAAACTTCCATATATTACCCAATCCGACTGCCGAACCGGCCAGTGCGGCAATAGCCCCGAACTTGGAACCAAAACTATCTCTGGTGTTGTGCATGGTTAAATTATTTTGAGTTAACAAATATTACGAGTTTCCGGAGTGTAAGTTAGCATTTTGTATAGAAAAAAACTATCTTCGCGTCAAAATAAAATAAGCGATTCACATGCAAGAGAAGATTTTAATACTTGATTTCGGTTCTCAATACACGCAATTGATCGCGAGACGCGTGCGAGAATTGAATGTCTATTGCGAGATTTATCCTTTTAACCATTATCCGGCACTCGATGCTTCCGTGAAGGGAGTTATTCTTTCGGGAAGTCCTTTCTCCGTGCGTGACGAGAAGGCTCCGCGACCGGATTTGTCTTCTATCAAGGGGAAACTGCCGTTGCTGGGAGTGTGTTACGGGGCTCAATATCTGGCTCATTATTTCGGTGGGGAAGTACAAGCCTCCAACAAAAGAGAGTACGGTCGGGCAAATTTGTCTTACGTGGATAACGGTTGCCCGCTTTTCAAACATATCAGCCAACATTCACAGGTATGGATGTCGCACGGGGATACGATCGAGGTATTGCCGTCACATTACACGGTAGTGGCAAGCACGGTCGACGTGGAGAATGCCGCGTACCGGATAGAAGGAGAGGATACATACGGTATTCAGTTCCACCCGGAGGTGTATCACAGTACGGAAGGAACCGCGTTGCTGAAGAATTTCGTGGTTGATATCTGCGGTTGTAAACAAGACTGGACACCGGATTCTTTTATCGAAACCACGGTAGCCGAATTGAAAGCAAAAATAGGCGAAGACCGGGTAATATTGGGTTTGTCGGGGGGAGTAGATTCCACGGTGGCAGCCATGTTATTACACCGGGCTATCGGTAAAAATCTTGTCTGCATATTTGTTGACAATGGATTGTTGCGGAAAAACGAGTTCTCGTCCGTGCTTGAAAATTACAAGGAATTAGGATTGAACGTCATTGGTGTGAATGCCGGTGATCTTTTCCTGTCCCGTCTGGCGGGAGTCGAGGATCCGGAAACGAAGCGCAAAATTATCGGTGCCACTTTCGTGGACGTGTTTGACGAGGAGTCACACAAGGTAGAAGATGCCAAATGGTTGGGACAAGGTACGATTTACCCGGACGTGATTGAATCATCGTCGGTGAATGGCCCGTCACAGACCATTAAATCTCATCATAACGTGGGAGGATTACCTGACTACATGAAACTTAAAGTGGTAGAACCCTTGCGTTTATTGTTTAAAGATGAAGTTCGCCGCGTGGGTAAAAGCCTCGGTTTAGCGGATAAATTTTTGAAACGCCATCCTTTCCCCGGTCCGGGACTTGCTATTCGTATTCTGGGTGAGATTACGAGAGAGAAGGTGACGTTATTGCAAGAAGTCGACCATATTTACATATCCATGCTTGAGGAAGCGGGATTATATGATAAAGTATGGCAAGCGGGTACTATTCTGTTACCGATCAAGAGTGTCGGGGTGATGGGGGACGAACGTACTTACGAGAGCGTGGTTGCCTTGCGTGCCGTGGAATCGACGGACGGAATGACTGCCGATTGGTGTCATTTGCCTTACGAGTTCTTGGCAAAGGTTTCCAACCGAATCATAAATAACGTGCGGGGTATCAACCGGGTTGTTTATGACATTAGTTCAAAACCACCAGCCACCATCGAGTGGGAATAATATACAAGCGCCTTTCGGGGCGCTTTTTTTATGCTTAGCTTAGTGATGTTTATATGTAATCCTAGGGTTATTTCACTGTAATACTACCTCTCGTCCGTTACAACAAACTTTTACATCCCTCGCATCACCCTTGGTGAATGGTGGTGTAAGGGACATAGGAGTAGCTTGTAAGAGAGTAGAAGTAGTATTACTGTGAGATAACCATGGAAATAGGGTAAAATTGTAAAAAAAGGCATAATGTAAAATATTGCAAATAAGCGAATTGTAAAATATTTTTGAAAAAAGGTCATATTTCATATTACACCAAACGGGTAGGGTTCCGTTTTAGGAGAAACAAGCAAAGAATATGACACAAAAAACACGAGAGTATATAGTTCAATTGATCGCCCGCTACGTGCAAGGCAACTTAAATAAGCGGGAAATGGAGGATTTGGATGCGTGGCGTATGGAATCTTCCAAGAACGAGGAGATTTTTCAACGGATGATTTCCCGTCGACATTTCGAGGAGAGCCTGACGGCTCATGAAATGACGGGAGAGGAGATGAATGCCGAGTGGAAACAAATTTACACGAGAACGATAGGGAGCCGTCGAATCGGGTTAAAACGAGTATTGCAATACGCCGCGATAGCGATTGTTTTATTGTCAGTCGGCGGAGTGCTATATTTTAGTAGCGAAAAGTATCTTCCGGAAAAAGAGGTGGTGGTAGCCAAAAAGAATACAATCCAAGAATTGGAGTCTAGGGCTATTTTGGTTTTGTCTGACGGGAGGGAGTTCGATTTAAAGAACGAGGAGGATTTGGAGGCATTGACCAATCATAGGGGTACTTTATCTGCCGATAGCGAGATGTTGACTTATTCATCAGGAAACGTGGATACGATAGTCGAATATCATACGTTGCGGATTCCCCGGGGAGGCGAATACGTGTTGGTTTTGTCCGATGGTTCGACAGTATATCTGAATGCCGAATCAGAATTATCTTATCCGGCGCATTTTACGGGGCAAGAGAGAAGAGTTCGTTTGAAAGGAGAGGCTTATTTTGAAGTACAAAAAGATGTGACCAAACCCTTTATCGTGGATGTCGATCCCCTGCGGGTTCAAGTTATGGGTACAGAATTTGGGGTAAGGGCTTACAGTGATGAAGAATGTATCAAAACGACTTTAAAACAAGGGAAAGTGAGCGTGGAATCCGAGGAGCGCAGTGTTATCCTGACTCCGGACTTGCAGGCTACGTTCAATAGATCGGATGGACGGCTGGATGCGAAAGAGGTTAATGTCAATTTATATATCGGTTGGAAAGACGGACGTCTGATTTTTGACAATTGCCCGTTGGAACGGGTTCTGAAAGATTTGGGACGGTGGTACGCTTTTAACGTGGTTTTCGAACGGGAAGAGTTGCGTGTGTTACCCTTCTCTTTGAATATCAAAAAACACGAGGTATTCGCGGAGGTGCTTGATTTGCTGGAAGAAACAGGATGCGTGAAATTTGAAATAGAGGATAATACCGTGATTGTAAAATAAAAAGTAGCGCTGGTAACGCTACTTAAAAACTACCTCTGATGCGAACAGGGGCAGAATGATTATTAAATTCAAATACAAATCTATGAAGAAAAATTTTAATGTTGTGAGGAAAAGGTGGTTTTTATTCCTGCTTTTCCTTGTTTTCACGACTCAATTAAGCCAACGAGCTTATTGTCAGGAGGTAAAAATGACCTTTAGTCTGAAAAATGCTACTTTAAAAGAGGTCATCAACGAGATTAAACGAATTTCGGCGTATGATTTCGTTTATAGCGATTCCTACTTATCCGCTTTTAAGCAGAGGGATGTTTCGTACAAGGATGCGACGATTGATGCAGTTCTCTCTGATTGTTTGAAGGGTACAGGATTGATTTATGCTATTAACGGGCAGACTATTGTCATTCGGCGAGAAGAGACAAAGGCGGAACAGACGAAAGTGGTCACGGGAAAAGTTTCAGACATGAACGGAAGTCCCTTACCCGGGGTTACGATTTTAATCAAGGGGTTGACCGTCGGTACTGTTTCAGATGTGAATGGTAATTACAAACTTGGTGTCCCGACAACCGGGGAGGTTACATTGATGTTTTCTTTTATCGGTATGAAAACTCAATATATTACCGTGAAAGAGAAACTGAACATCAATGTTAAGATGGAGGAAGATGTCGCCGAGATGGATGAAGTGGTAATCACGGGTTATCAAACGATTGACAAGAAACATTTGACAAGTGCGATTACTACCGTGAATGCGGCAGACGTGTTGGTGCCGGGTATGACGAGTATTGATCAAGCGTTGGAAGGGAGAATACCGGAGTTATTGTTGATGACTAACTCGGGAGAGGTTGGGGCAACCCCGCGTATTCGCGTAAGAGGAACCTCCACGTTGTTGGGTAACCGGGAACCCCTGTGGGTTTTGGACGGTTTTATTTTGGATGATCCGGTAGACGTAAGTAATGATGATTTAAACAATCCTGATTATATCAATATTATCGGGAATGCTATCGCCGGGATTAATCCCCAGGATATCGAGCGTATTGACGTGTTGAAAGATGCTTCCGCGACAGCTCTTTACGGTACCCGTGCGGCGAATGGCGTGATTGTGGTAACAACAAAGAAAGGGGCGATAGGGCCTGCACGTGTTTCTTATAATCATTCGTCAAAATACACACGCCGTCCCCGTTATTCTGACCGTAATATCAATTTGATGAATTCACAGCAACGTGTACAGTTCGGAAAGGATTTGACGGAATTGCATTATCCGTTCCCAAGTAATATGCCGATGGTGGGGTATGAAGGTGCCGCATATCGTCTTTACACGGGACAAACGAATTACGACGAGTTTTTAGATGAAGTGAAGAGATATGAAACAGTGAATACCGACTGGTTCGATATTTTGACACAAGATACTTATTCTCATGATCATACTTTGAGTGTTTCGGGGGGGACTGAGAGTGTACGTTACTATGCTTCCCTAGGGTATAATTACGAGGATGGAGTATCTAAAACGACATACACGGAAAGGTACACGGCGAGAATAAATATGGATATGACTTTTTCAGAGAAAGTAAAAGCTAGTTTTTCTTTAGACGGGAACGTGCAAAAGAAGAATCATTTGATGCCGGAAATTGACGCGATGGACTACGCTTATAATACAACACGAGCCTTGCCTTGCTATAACCCGGATGGTACTTTGTATTATTACGAGAAATCGGCTTACAATGGGATGAATAGGTGGGCCAGTCTGTTTAGGTATAATATTTTGAACGAGATTGACAATAGTTCAAATTCCTATGATGGTAACACGCTAGGTGCTCGCTTGAATTTGAAATATTCACCGTGGAGGGAGTTGGATGTTACAATAGCTGGAAATTATAATCGAAGTAGTACTTTGCAAGAACAGTGGTGGGGTGAAAAGTCACATTACGCAGCTCGTTGGAAAAATGCTGAATACGAGGAAGTTCCTATGCCGGGAGATGACGGGGAGTGTTATTTGCCTTACGGTGGTATCTTGAAAACAACCAACACGATAAACGAAAGTTATGTATTCCGTGTACAATACGATTTTCGTAAACCGTTCGGGAGTGATGATCAACACATGATTATGTCCACCGGAGGGTTCGAGATGAATGGCTCGACTTCACGGAGTATCAGTGATGAAAACCGGGGATATGTAAAAGATCGGGGAATGCAATTTATTGATGAGGTTGATCTTACCTTGTATACTCGCTATGCCAAATGGTTGAACGAAAATCACAGAACACTGAAACATGGAATCTCGCATCAAGTATCTGGATATTTGACTTTAAGTTATAGTTACGGTAATCATTTCACGCTGTATGCTAATGCGCGTTGTGATTTTTCTAATAAATTCGGTAGTCAAAGTAATGATAAATTCTTGCCTATTTGGGCAATTTCCGGGAGTTGGAATTTGAAAGAAAATATTCTAAGAAACTGGAATTTTGTAAATGAAGCAAGATTTAGGACTTCATACGGTTATCAGGGTAATATGTTGGATGATCAAAGTCCGAACTTGACGATTAAACAAGGAACGATAGACCCGATGTATAATGAAAATGTATCGGTTATCGCCCGTTACCCGAACCCGAATCTGAAGTGGGAGGAGACTCATTCTTTCGACCTCGGGTTGGATTTGTCATTTTTTAAATCTCGCGTGAATATAGAAGGTTCTCTTTATTTTAAAAAGACAGAAGATTGTTTCACTTCGGTAAGAGTATCAACAGTTAATGGACTTTCCAATTATACGATGAATAGCGGTGATTTAAAAAATGACGGTTATTCGATCGCTTTGCAAGTGAAACCTATAAAAACAAAAGATTTCCAGTGGTTGTTTTCTACTCAATATTCCGGAAATATGAATAAGGTGGAATCGGAAACAGTTGAGGTTTATACTATAGACGATTATTTGAATGGAACAGCTATTATTAACGGAACGGCGATAGGTTCTTTCTATTCGTATAAATTTTTAGGATTGAGTCCTGAAAATGGAACTCCGGTATTTGATGATTATGCTGATCGTCAACACCTTTTGAAATATAAATCGTTGGAAGAAACCGTTTTGATGATCATGGAAAAGAGTGGGCAGCGAGAACCGAAGTTCAGTGGAAATTTTGCCAATACTTTCACCTATAAGAATTTCACGTTGACGATGAATATGGCTTACGGGTTAGGTTCAAAGGTGCGTTTATTTGCTCTTTACGAGCCTATTGTATCCGGGGTGAGTGCGGAAGCTAATGTTAGAAAGGAGTTTTTAAATCGTTGGCAAGTTCCCGGTGACGAAACGAAAACAAATATTCCCGCTATATTGAGTCCGGCGGATGCTGATTACATGCACTATTATGCTCATTTTTCAAGTAGCCTGAATAATGCAACGCATATATAGTCGCATAAATACCACTAATATTATCTTGAACGAGTTGAAAAACGTGAGTCAGGCTTTACCACAAGAAAAATTGGATGCATTGACACTTCAAGGCGAATGTTTGTTTTTGCGTGCCCAATTCTATCTGGTACTGGTGAATGTGTATGCTAATGCCTATGCTCCGGAAACTGCGGCATCCACCTTAGGAGTTCCCTTGAAGTTGACGCATTACGTGGAACATGATAAAGATAAAAACACGCAATTCGAAAGAGCGTCCGTCGCTGAGGTTTACGCGCAGATCGTGGATGACTTGAAGGTATCCGTGAAGTGTTTTCAACAAAGTCCCCAGACTCGTTCTTTTTATCGGGCTTCTGAGGCAGCCGCACGTTTGTTGTTAAGTCGGGTGTACTTGTATATGCAAGATTGGAAAAATGCACGAGTAGCCGCCGAGGATTTTTTGAAGTTAAGACGTGACTTGTATAATTTTAATTCACTCACGGACCCGGAAGCGGTCGCAATATCTGAAAATAGTGTTGAAGTTTTATTTTCACAAGGCTCTTTGAGTTTACAGAATGATATTACGGGATTAGGGGGAAATTTTTGCGTGACTAAAGATTTGTACCGTTTATACGAGGAGGCTGATTGTCGACGTGATTTATATTTTTCTAATGCTTCGGAGATAGATAGTATAGGGTTGGGCAGAAAATACAAAAGAGGTGTTTATCGCTCGAATGTTTCTGATTTTTGGTTGTTAAGAACAGCGGAGGGGTATTTGAATATGGCAGAAGCGTGTGCCATGTCTGATGATCCCGGTACGGCTTCCGAATACTTGAATCGTTTGAGGAGAAATAGGATAGCTGAATACAGGGATATTGAATATTCTGCAGCAGATATAACGGAAGCCGTGAGAGAGGAAAGAAGAAAGGAGTTGTGTTTCGAGGGGCACCGTTGGTTTGATTTACGCCGATATGCCGTATGCCGTAAAGCTCCTTTTAAAAAGGTCATAGAACATATGTTTTCTGTTTATGATTGGGATAATAGACGTGAGTTTAAACATGGGGAAGTTTATTCTCTGCAAGAAAACGATTTGGCATACACGTTTGCTATTCCAAAGTCCGTGTTGGAATTTGATACCGGTATGCAGGATAATCCAAGGGAGCAAAGGGGGTATTCTCATTTAATCTATAGGTCTGCTGGTGGAGCCGGTGATGAAAAATAAAATGAATAAAATAATTAACCACACGAGTATGAAGACAATATTGTACATTGTATTGATTATTTTTATGTTCGGTTGCTCGAAAGAAGGTGCTTTAACACAGAAAATCGAGTACGAGAATTTTTACGTGATTGAAGACGACCCGTCAGATCCCGTGAAACATCGGGTATACGAGATTTACAAGAAGTATAATGTTCCGGTTTACTTTAACGATACGATCAAGAAATCTTTCCTGAAGGAAGATATAAATGGAAATCCTATCTATCGATATGAAACCTTGGATTTGGCATGGAATTTTTCTTCTTATTCTCAATTTGCATATCGGTATGAATACCTTGTAGAACCGGAAGAACAATTAAAGGCTTTAAATATTATTGAGAATTATTTGGCCCTTGTTAATAAAGCACTTTACCCGTATAATTTTTTTGTAGTGAAATCTGTTAGAGCACAAGATAACTATGATAATATTCAAGTTTTGGGTGAAGGTGCGTATCAAATTTATTTACGAACACTTTTGATGACAGGTGATTGGAAAAGTGACGGGGTGATACGTGATTTGCCCACGGAGATGATGAAGGAAATGGTGAAGAGTAAAATATTGAATTACACGACGTTATTGACACAATTTTACAGTTTTTCCAAGCCGGAATGGTTTGATACTCGTTTTTCTTCTTTGGATCCCGATTATTATGAATACTTGGTGTTTCCTAATGATTTTGGGTTTACCGGTAGCTGGACTTATATTCCGGGACAATCTTCTTTTGGGCCTCAGTGTTTTGATGATAATTGGGGGACTGCTCAATGGTTTACCCCTGAAGGTTTGGAAAACTTTCGAAAGTGTGTTCGGGAAAAGATAGGAGCATGGGGGTTTGTTTCTTGCGGGTTAGCTAATACTTGGACACCGCGAAAGAAAGAGGACGATTTAGTCGGGTATATCACGGAAATGTTGAGGTGGTCACCGGAAGAATTTGAAGAAAAATGGGGAGATTCTCCCTTGGTAATGCAGAAATATAATATTCTGTATGAAATTGTTGTCAATGAATTGGGTGTTGAATTATAAAGTAAACAGAAGATGAAAAAGATAATGATAATACTGTTGAGCGTGATTGTTTATTATGCATGTAATAATGATGATCACGTGGTAAAGCCGGAGGTTGCTTTTTCCGAATTCACGGACCCACGTGATATGAAAGTGTATAAATGCGTGACCATTGGCGAACAGACATGGATGGCAGAGAATTTGAAATATCGTTTGCCATTGGGAAGTATAGATGGGTGTTACACGTTTAAAGAAGGAGCTGTAAGGGAATATGATGCAAAGGTTAGTGTAGAACTTTTTACAGATTCTATGAATGCTGCCATGGAACGGGGAGAGTTATCCGAGCGATATAATGATATTTTTTCCGTAGGTGATTTATTAAAGGCATATGTGGTGGATTATCAAATGCCTGTTTCTCAGGCAATAAGTATGGTGGAGAGAACGTGTGAAGTTACTTGTCCTAATGGAGTGAAGGCTATTAAAAGGATGTATAATAATCTTTTGCCGTTTGCTCTTGCAGAGCTTGTAGAAAATAATTTAAAGGATACGGAAGCTAAGAATGGGAATTATTCATCGGTAAACGGTTTTCTTTATTCTTATGATGGGGCAGCGAAAGCTGTGCCCGAGGGATGGCGATTGCCCACGGATGAGGATTGGAAAAAGTTAGAAGAGAATTTAGGAATGTCGCTTTCGGAACTTGATAAATTGGATGTTTGGAGAGGTGGAGAAGAGGGACGCCTGTTGAAAGCCGGAAAAGATGGATGTGGTTTTGATGCTTTATTTAGCGGAGCTCGGGTTTTCGGTACTTTTATGTATGGAACAAATTTCATTAATAAGGGAAGTCGGGCTTATTTCTGGTCGTCTTCAAAGGTTGTGGAGAATGATACGATTAATCACGGGATTATCCGGTTGCTTTCCATGGAAAATGATCAAATTATGCGTGGAACTTCCGATTTGACAGCAGCTTATAGTGTACGTTGTATTAAAGAATAATTAAAGTAAATTATGATGAAAAAGATTGTATTGTTTGTAAGTATGTTATTTATTACTTTGGGCGTTTCTGCCCAAAGCATGTACGGGGATGAAGTGAAAGCAGATGTAAGGATGAAGTACGTTTATTCTTTTGAAGAGGCTTTGAAAAGGGCTAAAGAAGAGAAAAAACCAATCTTCTTTAATTGTTTTGCCGATTGGGCAGTACCTTGCCATGCCATGAATAAATTGGTGTTTAGTGATCAAAAGTTTGCCGATTGGATGGATAAGCATTTCGTGAATTTCTTTATTGACGTGACCACGAAAGAGGGAAAGCCTTTCGCAAAAAAATATGACGTGAAGTTTCAAGCCCATTATCTGGTATTGGATAGTAACGGTGAAATTCTTTACCGGATTGTCGGTGGTGTAAAATTACCTGAATTCCAGCAGTTATTGGCTCAAGCGTTGAACCCGAAAACGACTTTGCCGGAGATGAATAGAAGGTATGAAAGTGGTGAACGGGGAGTGAAGTTTTTAAGGGATTATGCCAAAGTATTGGATGTAGCGGATGAAAGGGAAAAAGCGAATTTGGTAACAGATGAATTTTTCACGAAATTGAAGAAATCCGAATGGTGTAAAGCTGAGAATTGGGATTTATACTGTAAAAAAGTACGTGGCTTGGATGATGAAATGTTCCGTTTCGTAGTGGAGCACAAGAAAGATTTCGTGAAGCAGAATGGTTTGAAATCAGTAAATGAATTAATAGAGAAGGGGTATATAGGTGAATTATATCCTTATACAACCGGAGAGAAGATTTACAATAGTGAGAAGTTATTAGATCTTTATATCTCTATGCAAAATAATGGTTTACCGGATACAAGCACGGTTTATACTGTGTACGATATCGTCAAAGCGCACACGGATCGGGAGCTGAATAAGATTTTGAATATTTTAAAACATAAATCTAGCGGTTTACATCCACAACTTGTTGTAAATGTTGATTTAGGTTTAGTGAATTTTCCAGATTTGTCCACAGCCGAGGAGGCGCTTATTATCGCTTATTTGAAGGAAAAAATGGACAAAATGAAGGGGACGGCTCGAGATTATTATCAAGGAGCTTTGAATAAACTCGTGAACAAGGAGGGAATGAAGTTCGAGAATTTGTCTTTTGCTGAAGTACTGAAAAAGGCAAAGCAGGAGAATAAGCTTGTGTTCTTGGATTGTTACACGACTTGGTGTGGTCCTTGCAAGAAAATGAGTAATCAAGTTTTCCCGCTTAAGGCTGTTGGGGATTTCATGAATGCACGTTTCGTGAACGTGAAAATTGATATGGAAACAGAGGAAGGGAGAGAGTTGGGCAAGAGATATGGGGTTAAATCGTTCCCGACTATGTTTTTATTGAATGCGGAAGGAGAGGTGCTTTCTCAAATCGTGGGAGCTCAATCTCCGGATGTTTTCGTGGAAAAAGTGAAACAAGGTTTGAAGCAGAGCGAGTGATTAAGTTGGTGCCTGAATGTGTTGTGTTTTAA
This sequence comes from uncultured Butyricimonas sp., assembly GCF_959596855.1. NCBI lineage: Bacteria > Pseudomonadati > Bacteroidota > Bacteroidia > Bacteroidales > Odoribacteraceae > Butyricimonas > uncultured Butyricimonas sp. The sequence continues at coordinate 1,909 of NZ_CAUFYA010000050.1, read as the reverse complement.
TTCATTCTCCTCATGTATTCTTGCTGAATCTTGAGGAGAATTTTTTACTAATTATTTTAATCCATTCACGGCTACGTTAGCAGAGATTGTGATACATATGTATTGGGATAAAGGAGGAAATGCCCCTTTGCACGTTGTTTGTGCAGAACAAACTATGATTAATATTATTAATATACTAAATGGAAAGGATAACGTGGCAAAGGATGACACACGTTCTAAAGAAGAACGTGCCCTTGATTGTTGGAGAGAAGCTTATTCTAAAATTCAATAAGTTATGAGAAAGCCAGATAAAGTTGAAAAAGTAATTTTTTACGTGGTAGGATTTATTGCTATTATAGTGGGAGTAAATCGGACGGTATCAAGTGGTTGGATGAAGTGGCTATTGCGAGAAAGATTAGAAGTCCCAAATCCAACGGAATATGTATTCAATTTTTCTAAAGAGGAAGTAAAGCAAGCTGTGATAGAAAGAATGGGAAAGTATCAATATAGAGATATGACTATCTATGGCTTTGGTTATGATGTATTTAGGAAAGATGAATCTCATTTTAGAGGAAATGTCGATTATTTTGTTTTTCGTGAACAATATGCATTTTCATTTTGTTATCGGAAACGAAACGGTGGACGTCTTTCTTGTTTAGAGATGCGACTTTATTTAGATTCTCTTGCGCCTCAACAGACAAGGGCACGAATGGAAGTAACTAAACTCGAGGTTTTTACCGGTTACGGGTTAGCTGTTGGAATTCACGGAATCGGTATTGGTCCGATATTAAAAGATATGCCAGCAACGACTGTTGAAGAATATCAGGTATTGTATAAAATTGGCAAACAGTTAGGTGTGGCAGATAAAATGCCTCGAATAAACTATCCTATAGGGTTGTCCAAAAAGGAATTAATGGATACGTATTATAACGAGGGATTTATACTATTTAAATACACGAATCGTTCATCATGGGATGAGTTTGATGAATGAAAATTGTATTATCCTGAAAAAAGTTTACCGAATAGAGTATTTAAAATTATCGAGGAGAGAATTTATTTTCTCCTCGATTAGGCTCAGACTTTTAGTATGGTAGTAGAGCTTTCCTCTGTAGCCGATTTTGTTATAGGTAAATATACTTTCGAGGTTGGTGGAAAAAATAAAACACAAAAACAAATAGAAGGGATCGAAAATGCCTATCTTGTGAAAGATGATATCGAATACGGGTATAAAAATATAATTCCTCTTTGGGCATTTGGATTGACTTATTAGCGGAATTCAAATATATAATAATATAGATAAAATGTGTTTTAATCTTTCACGCATATAATGATTGGCATTGTTCTTGTGCTTCTTTATGGTGTTTATCGAGATATCTAACAGTTGGGAGATCTGTTCATGGGATTTGCCGTTGAGGCTTAATAGATAAACTTCCTTGCAAGCGGGGGGAAGTTCGTTGAATACAGTTCGCAAAGCTTGAAATATTTCTGTTTCAAGTATATTGTCTAGAAAGGAATCTTCTTCATTTTCTGCTATGACGTGTTTCGTGTAATTTTGGGCTGCCTCGTGATGACGAATGAGGTCAATACAAGCATTTTGAACTACCCTATATAAAAATGCTTTGATAGTATTTTCATCTTGGAATTGAGATTTTTTTTCCCATAGCCGAACAAACGCGTCTTGTACGATATCTGCAACAGCCATTTTATCGTCAATGTATTTAGCGGCAAAATAACGCAATTGAACAACATATTTTTCATACAGGTAACGGAAAGATTTTTCTTGATCTTTTCCTAAAAGATTTATTATCAAATTATCTTGCATAATAATAGTGACGTTCACATATGGTTAATAGATTCTTTGGGTAAATGTATTATTTGTTGTATATTAGATATTTAATTGTTGTTTTATGTAATCATAAAAGGAACGTTT
>NZ_CAUFYA010000049.1:0-38819 GCF_959596855.1 uncultured Butyricimonas sp. | reverse complement strand
AGCGACCGGAAATGGACAACCAATAAGTCAAATCCCGCACGAAGTCAATATTTTGCCCGACACCGCCGATAAAATTCAGCACGGCTAGTACCGCCAAAGTCCCGATTGCCGCTACAACTTGGTATTTCGTGATCGTGGACATAAATAAACCGATAGCCCCATAAGCGCATACCGTAAGAAACACACCTAACAAAGCCGTGAACATTAACGGAATATCCGGGTCCTTTATCGTGAATACCGTGAAGAACAAGGGAATCAACAATATACATACCAAAATCAAACCGTAAACTACAATCGAGAGATATTTTCCCAATACAATCTGCAAGTTTGAAACCGGAGATGAATAAAGCAGTTTGATAGAACCGCTGCTCAACTCCCGGCTCATTAATCCCATCGTTAAAAGTGGAATATACAAGTAGAGATAATTCAACATTTGTGTAAATACCCCACCATACCCTGCCAATACAGACCTCGTCAAATAATAAGGTCTGTATCCCATCGCCAGATCACGCAACTGATTAGCATATTCATCACAATAAGCCAATCCTGCTTGAAAAGCAAAAACAATCAGTACCATCCAAGCTATCGGGGAAAAGAACAGAACTCTCAGTTCTGTCTTCATTATTCTTGTTATTGTCCTCATCAATATAAATTCTTTTAGAATGATTTTCCAGATAATTTAGCGAATACTTTATCCAAAGACTCTTTTTCCAAAGATATCTCTCGCAGATGCCAGTTATTGCTAATCGCTTTATTTACAACTCTCCCGACAATCGCGGTATCCCCATCCGTGAAGTGTAAACGGATACGGGTTCGTGTCAATCGCTCCACCCGCTCCATGCCTTCTATACTTAAAAAATCGGCATCTTCTTTGGGGGCATTGTGCATAATCACCAATAGCACACTGGGTTCCATGTAGTTATTAAAATCTTCTATCGTTCCTTTAAATACCGTATTTCCATGTTCAATCATCATGATATAATCACATGTCGCCTGTACTTCCGGAAGTATATGTGTCGAAATCAATACAGCCCGTTCTTCCGCTATTCCCCGAATCAAATGGCGAATTTCCATGATCTGGTTCGGGTCCAATCCGTTCGTGGGTTCATCCAGAATCACGAACATCGGATCATGAATAATAGCTTGTGCGATTCCCACGCGTTGCTGGTATCCCCCGGAAAGATTACCAATCACCCTTTTGCTGAAATGAGTGATGCCACATTTTTCTTTAGCCCGTTCCACTGCAGCCAGAATATCCGTTTTCGGCATCAAACGAATATCAGCACAATGGTACAAGTATTCATCAACGGTCATATCCGTGTGCAAAGGGGCTTTCTGGGGTAAGAACCCGATAAACTTCTTTGCCTGAATCGGATCTTTCCGAAGATTTACCCCGTTGATAAAAACATCTCCTTCCGTCTGAGTCAATACATTGCATATGATATTCATGGTCGTGGACTTACCGGCTCCATTGGAGCCCAACAAGCCAAACACTCCTTTCGTTTCAATCTCGAAATTTATATCTCTGATAGCCCAATCCACACTATAACGGTGTGAAAGACCTTTCACTTCAACTATTTTATTTGCCATAACTTATTTATTTCCGTTTCCTACGAAATATTACCACGATTCCTAACATACAGATAAGCAAAGGGAAAACACACATGCTACCCCAATTTACCCACGAACGGCATCCTTTCGGAAGACGCAGGCTGGTATCTATATAATCCGCTCTTCTCGTGTCAACAGGGAATTGTTCATTCGACAACCAACGGAATGAACCATTGATAATACTGTAATTGGATGCACTAATTCCCGTGAACTGAGAGGTCAACGCTTCGTTAGCCACCACATCGGCATCCCCTGAAATCACGATCCGCTGTTCTTTATCACCGACCTTTCGGCTTAACGTGACCAACACGGCATGTACTCCTTTTTTCTCTCCCGCTTCCGGGTTATACTCAAACTCCCCGTCAACAAAATCCGTTGTTTCTTTCTCGATCCAAGCATCCTGATCTGAAACCAATACCGGAGTCACCTCAAAATCTTTAACGCCGGAATAATCAATCGCCTGTGCCGTGGGTAAGGCTACCACGTAATCATATTTCTGCAATTTTTCGTATGTCGGATATTTCTTCGCCGCTTCCGGGGTAAAGAAACCGACAAGTACTGTCGGAGAAGTGTATTCATTTTTATTCACCACCACGCCTTCTTCAAATTTAACACCTAAAGACGCAACCAGTTTATTCATATTCACTTCTCGGTTATATTCACCTAAAATAAACAAATTCCCGCCTCTATCAATATATTTCTGAACGTTATTCATTGCCACGTCAGACAATGGTTCCCGCAGGTCGGATATAACCAACACTTGGATCGAATCGTCAATTTCATCTTTATCCAAATCTATTGTTTTCGTGTCGAAACCATTGTTCAACAACGATTGACGGAACCACTTATCCTTGGCAAACAGGTAAAATCCTCTTCCCCCGTAATTATCCATTTCCCGCGAACCGTACCCCGTGGAGAAAGCAACCATCGGTGAAGGTGAAATAAAACGTTTCAAAGCAGCTGAAATCTCCGCCTCATCCGGATGTTTATTATTATCATTGAACATTCTTAAATAAGCCTTTTGCCCGTTCTCCCGTTCCACGATGCGTAGAAACCTGTTCAATTCCGGTTTTAAGTCAATCACTTCCTTGATCTCATCCGGCGTCATAAACATCTTTATATCCAAACGGTTCGCTTTGCATAACAGATCAACCCGTTCGTCATCCGTCTTATTCGGGTACCTCCATTCCAGACTCGGGTTATTAGCCTTATCATAGTAATAGACGTATTTCATTTTTATATCCGGCTTAAATCGGAAATACTTTTCAAACCGTTCAAAATCCTTGTTCCTGTTACGGGGTAAACCATAATAAAAACTCTCGTCCAACAAATTGACATAAGTCGTAATCTTCAAATCTCCTTCCAAATTTTTAAGCACTTCCTGACTTTCCTTGGAAAGCGTGTTTGACTTCGTGTACGTCGCATCATAATAATACTTCATCGAAGAAAGCGAGGAAACGTACCCCAAGGCTATTGCCACCACAACAATAGCGCTGTATTTCATCACCTTTGTCTTGAAAGACATAATACTCTTTTCCGTGTTCAATTTCAGTATGGACAACGAGAGAAAGAAACCGATGACAATCAAGAAATAAAGCACGTCGTCACTTGCCATCAACCCCTCGATAAATGAATCCGAACGCCCGGTGATAGATAACCAATACGTGATATTACGCACGAAATCATACTCTTGTCCGACACCGCCTATAAAATTCAAAATTGCAAGTATCGCTAATGTTCCGATAGCCGCAACCACCTGATATTTGGTAATTGACGACATAAACAATCCTATCGCGGAATAAGCCAGTATTAATAAATACAACCCCAGCATTCCGGTAAGTATCATCGGGTAATCAAAGTTCACGACGGTAATCGCGGCAAACAACACAAATACACCCAACACTGCCATTAATGCCAAACCGTATATCATCATCGATAAAAATTTCCCCATGATAATGGAAGCATTCTTTACCGGGGAAGAATACAAAAGTTTGATCGACCCACTCTGGTATTCCCGACTCATCAATCCCATGGTAATTAACGGGATATACAAATAAATATATCTTTGAATAGGAGGTAATATACCCTTCATCCCCACGAACACGGCAGAAGTAACCTGCCACAAATCATATCCCATATCCTGATATCGGATTTGCTCGCCAAACACCCGGGCAAAAGCCATCCCGATCTGAAAACCGAATATCACTAAAACAAGCCAAGCCACCGGGGAATAGAACATCGAATTCAACTCGATCTTCGCTACGCGAATAGCAGTCTTTATATTATTATTCCATTTCATCTTACTCCATATTTTTTGTTTTTCCTGACAATTGCGCGAATATTTCATCCAAAGAACAACGTTCTACCACCAAATCTCTTAATTCCCAATCATTCGCCTCACTTGCTTCTATATATTTTTCCGTGATCCCGCTATCTTCTTTAAAATAAATCCGGAAACATCCCGGTTCCAATTCCTCGATACCTTTATTCTCACACAAAGAAGACAAGACAACTTTACCGGGAGAGCGTCCGAGTTTGATGACAAAACTCTCGGGAGCGATATAATTGTCAAAATCTTCCATGCTGCCGGAAAATACCAATCGCCCGTGCTCTATCATCTTGATCTCGTCACAAATAGCCTGCACCTCCGACAGGATATGCGTGGATAACAAAACAGCATGATCCTCCGCAATCTCCCGGATTAAATTCCGGATATCCACGATCTGATTCGGGTCTAACCCGTTCGTGGGCTCATCCAATACCACGAACTTGGGATTGTGCACAATAGCTTGCGCGATCCCCACCCGCTGCTGGTAACCGCCCGATAAATTCTTTATCAAACGATCCCGAAAATGGGTAATGGCACAACGTTCCAAAGCTCGCTCAACAGCCCCGGGTACCTCCTCGGCAGGCATTAACCGCAAAAAAGCCGAATGCTTTAAATATTCTCCCACGGTCAAGTCCGTGTACAACGGCGGCTGTTGGGGTAAAAAACCGATATACTTTTTGGCTTCAACCGAATCTTCCCTCAAATTAATTCCGTTTATAAACACATTCCCTTCAGTCTGATTCAATACCCCGCAAATAATATTCATGGTAGTAGATTTTCCCGCTCCATTCGAACCCAACAAGCCAACTACCCCATTTTCAGCTATTTCAAAGTTTATATCCTTGATAGCCCACTGCACAGAGTACCTGTGGGACAAATGTTCCACTCTTACAATAGAATTTTCCATACGATACAATTAGTGATTTACATACAAATACGTTTCCTATTCTGCATTATACTCTCGTGTCGAAGTTTGAGAAACATCTACAATTTCTCCCCCAACATTAAACACCGATTTTTTAATTATAAAAGGTTTATTTTTATCTCGAATATCCACTCTCATAAAATCTCCGTTAGCCAATCCGACACCAAATTCTTTATGCCTAGAAGAAGATAAGTCATAATGTATCGCTGTCACTTTATCGTCAAAAGTCATAAACACACCTTCTTGATTATTACTTCCACAATCAATATAGCGCAATTCATTATCCTTGGTGTAAAAAATAAACTTTCCGTAACTCCCCGGACTATTGGCAGATGTTATTAAAATTTTATTCGCTTTTGTCAATTGTACCGGGCATTCCACCTCTTTCATATAAGAATTATTCAGTGCATTGGCAAAATATGTTGGAGGATTGTTATCCAAAACAAAATCAGCAATATAAGTTTTACCGGCTTTATTATAAAGCATCCTGAACAAGTTTGCAGTATAAGGACTTAAATATTCTTCTCCTTTTTCACTGATAGCCAAGACTTCTACATCCTCACCCAAATCCCAAACAGGAACGCTATGTCCGGTACCGGCAGGTGTTATCGCGAAAACCGCTCCCAAAGGAGTATACCACTGATTAATTGACAATACTCTATGATTCTTTCTGTCATAAACTAAACGATGGGAAGTCCACGTTGCCGTCTGACCATTAGCAATAAAATCTATCTCATATCCCTTAGCATCCACCTCATACGGTTCCGTCAAAAACTTCCCGCCTAAATAATTATCGGAAAATAACCGACGGAAAAGACGACCGTCTTCTGCCACCAAAAAAGTCAGCTGCTTCGTATAATAGGCATCAACAATACTAAAATTCACCGGAGTTCCATCCAGAAACTCATCTTTCAAATCACTTGCTTTCTTGAGGCTTTCATTACTGACCTCATAAGCGACTTTATCCGTAAGAATCAACGTGGCACCGGAATAAGCAGATAGCGCAGGAGCGTGATGATCTAATAATCTCCGTGGACTCCCGGGTATCGGCTCTCCATTCATCATCCGATAAATCCCTACCGTATTTTCAAAAGTCGTATCTACTTTATTTCCGTTATTCTTTTTCGTCATCCGCTGGTAAGAAAGTTTTGAATTTCCTCCGTCTTTAGAAAGAATCATCCAATTTCCTTTACCATATCTAGGAATAAAATTATATAACACAAGAGTCATATACTTTAATCCCGTCGAATTTTCCGTTATACTATAACTCCCGGTCAAATGTGATGACGGAAATTCCGTAAGCCCGAGCATTTCCATCGCTTCATCCGTGGGAACATTAAAATCTTTTTCCGTACATAACACCACGCCATTCACTTTCCATTCAAAACTCAAATCAGCCATTCTCTCCAACGAATCCGGCGTATCAAAACGGAATTCCCCTTTCATAATTGTAGTTTCTCCCTCGTAACAATACATGTTATTGGGGTATTTAAAAAGAAAAGTTGGAGATGATTCAGGCAAATAAGTGTAATTTCCCTCATCTTCAAAACACCCTGCCATAAACAATGCAACAAATAATGTTATGTATATATATTTGGTTCTCATAGGACATCTAATTAAAAATTATAAAGCAACTTTCATGGGTTCTCCATCTTCATCCAGAATCTCCGGATCTTGATTCAATAGCCAATTTTTAAATTCCAGCGTCAATTGAATAGCTCTATCGGGACGCTCGGCGATTAACTCCTCACTCATCTCCGCTTTTTTATCAATCTCATTCAAAAACAATTTATACTTCTTATCGGAATAAACTCCTAACAAATTATTTACGACCTCTTTATTCCACCATGTTGGTCTGTCTGTTGCTGTTGTCAAGATCAGTTTAGCCCGAGTCCGTTCAATCTGTCCCAATTTCAAATACTCGTTGGGTATAATTTCAACAACCAAAGTAACTCCGTTCGGCATGGACTCAATCCGGTCACTCCGGTGAAATTTTATCTTGATTACATCACGCACATCATTAGAGTCTTTGTTCACTGTATTGGTGTGAAAAACATACGCCGGATCTATTGTATATTCCTCCGGGTTAGCCGTAGTTTCCTCCTCTACCACTTTCAATTGAAATTCTCGATTCTCTTTCAACGTATCCCCGGATAACAATACGGTCAAGGCTGCTTCAATATCCTTGGTTCCATCGGGATAAAAGAAAAAAGAAGCTACAGTAGAATCAGCCTGCGCCAAGCCGGGATACACTTCATCGATATAGAACTTCTCGAAATAAATTTCATTCTTATCAGTAAATATTTCAATCTCTCTCCTGTCACACGCCCCGAACACGACAGCCAACAGTAACATAAATATCACATATTGTTTTTTCATCTCATTTTACTTTTAAATTTTACATAGATTGGCTTGCCGGCATAGGAACAACAGCTTCCTGCCGTTTGAAAGGACGTTTTACGCCTTTTCCGAAATCGACATCCGCGTTCAATCGTTTATAGAGATAGAACAATTGTCCTTCAGAAATCCATTCCCGACGAGCGTCAATAACCAACTCTTTCACAAAATCTTCCCATTTATCAAAAGAGATATCATCCCAACATCCTCTAGCTCTGCGAATCTCGTTCAAAATATTAGCAGCCTCTGTCCAATTTCCTTTTCGAGCATAGCACTCCGCCATGATATATTGCATTTCTGTGCCCCGGATAACAGGAAGTATCGTCACATTCTTTTTACGCATCGCTTCATCTTCATGATAGAACCATTTACCGGAAACGGGATATATGTCTTGTGCCAAGAAAATCATTTTCGAGTAACGAATGTCGTTGGCGGATTCATCGCTACCTTTTGAAGATTTAAAAATATTATCTGTCCGCACAACAAAATATTGTCCGACGAAACCTGTAGATTCTTTCAAGAAATACGTACTTAGGCTCAATTCGTCATAAGCTTTTGCGTTATACACTGCAAATATCAGATTGTCGACCAGACGCAGGTTGGACTTACCCTCAAATGTCGAAACCCTATTATCTGTCCCGTTCGTTATACCCGTGGTCTTGAATTCATAAAATGTAAATTTATCCCACTGGCTGGCTTCATATTTAAATTTCAACACCGCATCTGCTGCTTCAAAAGCATCATCATATCTCTCCGCGTATTGGTACGCACGAGCCAACAAAGCCGTTATCGAATAATAGTTTAATCGATAGCCGCGTCCCTTGAAAAAATCCGTCAACGCACTAGGCTTACTCCCTAATTCCGTGTAAGACGGGAATTTATTATAAAACCGGGCATCCCCCGTACACACGGCATTCATTGCGAGTGCTGACGTATCAAAATCAAACACAAGTTCTCTCGCTTGCTCCAAATCGGTTATAACCTTATTGATACACTCTTTTACTGATATTCCTGCTGGTTGAATATTAGGATATTGCTCTACATAAGGAACATAATTTGCCCCGTCATCGCTTATCGGAGCGGGAGCAAACAATCGTAACATATCAAAATGCATCAACGCCCGGCACGCGTAAGCCTCTCCTAATATCATATTGCGCTCCATTGCCCCGAATTCAAATAATTCAGGAGTTGTATTTTCCACTAAATTCTGAATCAGGTTATTTGCATTGGCAACAACATTATAAGCAGCCATCCAAGTTTTTTCGATACTTGCTGCCAGTTGTACCTGCCCGTAATTCATCTCTCCACAAGCTTGAAATTCTTCCGCCCTATTATTTTCAGGACTAAGATCATATTGCTGAGAAAAACCGTCCAACATCGCGAATGACAGATTCTTTCCATACAGCGATGACTTTCCCATATTCTTGTACAATCCGTTCAATGTAGAACGATAACCTTCCGCCGTACTAAAGATTTGCTCTTCCGTGGCTTGCGTCACAGGCTTCAAATCCAACCAACTTTCACAAGAAGACAGGATAAAAGCTGTCGCGAACAATAATAATTTTATACGTGTTTTCATCTCTTTATTTTTTAGAATCCGACATTCAAGGTTAAACTATAATTTCTGGCATAAGGATAACTGATTCCCCGTTCCTCTTTCACACTTGACCAACGTCCCAGATCATTCGCGTTAAAACGTATTCCCAAAGAAGCTAAATGCCACCTGCTAATCAAATTAGTGGGGAAGTCATATCCCATAGACAAACTATTAAAAGACAAATAATTATAATCTTGCACGAAACGGGAAGTCGGACGAATATAAGGATTCGCTTTCATATCATAATAAGGCACCCTGTTTCCCGGTTGTCTCCAACGTTCAGCCAATACCCGTTTATCCACATTTTTATTTGTAATATCGGCATTTTCAACCCGATTAATCAAAGTCTCATTATAAGTCTGTCCACCCCATTGGAAAAGGAAAGAGGCATTCAGGAAAAATCCTTTATAAGATACATTCAACCCGAAAGCCCCTTGAGCATCCGGAGTCTCGTCGCCAACAACAACCTGATCATTGGCATCCCATGTATAGGTACTGGTCCCGTTCTTTTTAATAAACTTTTCCTTACCGTTAGACGGATCTATTCCGGCAGAACGAACGGCATAAATTGCTGTTGTAGAAGCCCCCACCGTGTATCTTTTTAATGGAGCACTCCGTAAACCGATATAATAACCACTTTCTGCCCGGTTATTATAATTCTCATCCAAAGCCTTATTGTAAGCCTCTGCCGCTTTACCTAATTTAGTTATTTCATTACGATTGGATGCGACACTACCGATAACTGTTACCATCCAGTCTTTATCCCTATATAGAGTGGCTCTTAAATCAACTTCCACACCTTTGTTCACAACAGTCCCCGCATTCGAATAATAAGTTGAAAAACCCGATGATTGGCGTATTGAAGTTTCATCAATCATATCTTCCGTTTCCTTATGGTAATAATTTACCTTCACGTCCAACAATCCATTCCATAAACCGAATTCAATCCCGGCATCAAGAGTGTTAGTCGTTTCCCACTTCAATTTCTCATTTCCTAAATAATAAAGATAAGAAGCAGGTCCCGTGTAATACCACGCATCACTATCCATTGAATAAGTAGTTACTGCCGTATAAGAAGGAAAATTCACCTTACCGGTACTTCCGTATGATCCGCGAATCCTTAACAAGGTAATCATTCCCATGTTTTTCAAGAAATCATAGTTATGAATATTGATACCGGCACCCACAGACCAAAAAGGAGCAAAACGCTTATCCGCACCAAATTGAGAAGAACCATCCAAACGCCATGAGCCGTCAAAAAGATAAATATCATTATAAGAATAGTTCACACTAGCCAATAAACCGAACAAACGAGAGTTCGTTTCATCATGTTTTGTTTTGTCCTTTTGCTGAGCGGCAAATTCGGAAGAATGTACCGTTCCCATAGGAAAGCCCTCAAAAGTCATACTATTCGTTGAAGAGTGGGATTCCACCGCTTCAATTCCGGCAGTTGCATTAATAAAATGTTTTTTAAACTGACGATTGTACAGAAAAAGACCTTTTGCCGTCCAACTGTAACTTTCTGTCAAAGCTCGATCCAGTCGTCCCAATTCGTCAATAGTATTAAATACTCTTTGCGTGTCGAAATACGGGTCCCGAGGGTCCTTAAACGTTTCTGTTTTGGTATCCGTTTTCGTGATACTAAACTGTCCTTTAAACTGCAATCCTTCAGCTAAATACCAATTAATATTAAAATTATCTATTAACTCGTTATATCTGGTCTTTCCACTATAACTATCTAATGTAGCACTGTATAACGGATTAGCAATATTACTACCTAATAGAGGTCTGTACGATTGTATCAGTTTACCCTCGTCATCATGAATTCTCCAATAAGGCAACATATCAACGTAGGTACTAAAATTTCCATAAGGAGAATTTTGAGAACGGGTTGAATTATAAGAAACATAATTGCGTATTTGCAATTTATTATAACGATAATCCAAAGTTAATCCTGCCCCCATGCGATCCCGATATGACCCCTTCATCACTCCCCCATTCGTTTCATATTTCAAATCAACCCCATAACGAATACTTTCAACACCCCCTTCGACATATACACTGTGTTTATGATTAAACACATTCCGCAAAGGTTGAGCCATCCAATCCGTGTCATACCCTCTTAACACTTGTTGCAACAACTCATTATATTTCATCTCGTAATCCACAGCAAGAGACTCATTATCTGGACTATACACCCCACACAAACGTTCCAATTCAAGTTTCTCCGCGGCATTACATACATTATAATCAGAAAGATCCGGCAAATCCAACGAGAACGTTCCATTATAGCTCACCATCAATTGTCCCGGTTTGGGGGCGATTGTCGTGATAACCACAACACCATTCGCGGCACGGGATCCATACATTGCCGTGGCCGCAGCATCTTTCAATATGGTAATTCCCTCTACCCGGTTCATATCCATATCATACACTTTCTGCACGTCTACTTCAAAACCATCCATAATAAATATCGGGAGATTCGGGTTATCCTTCAAATCGGTATGTTGTTCTTGTTTCATTTGTTCTACATCCAACCCTTTCTTCATACCGATACTCGATTCACCCCGAATATTAAACTCAGGCAATGCATTCGGGTCTGAACCCCACATCGAATTTTCCCGGATGCGAAAAGAAGGATCAAACACCTGAAGCGCACTGATAATATTCTTATTATTCGTTTTCATTAACTCACTCCTTGTCACCGCAGTCGCGTTTCCCGTGAAACTCGATTTCCTGATATTGTTATACCCCGTCACGACCACTTCATCCAAAGCCTCCACGTCCTCTTCCATCATCACGTTAATCTCCTTCTGGTTCGTCACCTTCACTTCCTTGGAAATCATACCTATAAACGAGAATACCAGCGTGATGTCTTTCTGATCCGGCAACGTGATTTTATACACTCCAGCCGTATCCGTCACCACACCTACTGAAGTACCTTTGATCAACACTGTGACTCCCGGAAGTGCTTCTTTTTTATGATCCGTGACCTTTCCCATGATCGTCTTGGCTTCCTTTTTCTCATCCTTGGGAGCCTCCTTGATAATAATCATGTCATTCTCGATCTCCGCGATAAATCCGGTACCTCTCAAAGCGTTTACAAGGACTTCGGACAACAAGGCATTCCGCATTTTTACAGTGATATTATTCACCGTTTTGATCTTGTTATAATCATACAAGAATCCCATGTTGCACTGACTTTTGATAACGGTAATCAACTCCTCGATTCCCGCATTTCTCAAATCAACCGTGACCCGTTGATTTTGTGAATGAACGGCGGCATTCAATCCGAAATTAAACACCAGCAAAAAGATACAAAGCTGTTTCATTAATAAAATCATTTTTTTACACCACCTTTTTTTGAAAGGCGTGTACATTTTACCTCTTTTTTTCATAGATTTGTGTTGTAAAAATTAAACAATCGAATAAGCTTGCCGGCTTATCGTGTGACAGGGGAATATTGCCGTATTCTCCTGTTTCATTTTTCTATCTCATAACTTGTACTACTTTTTTATCTATTACAAATTTCACATCACTCGTGCGTTCTATCAAACTCAACAAATAGCTGAAATCACCGAATCGTTTTATTTCTCCCGAGAACATAACATTCTTCACGTCTTCACTCCGGTAGAAAACTTGAAAATCATACCAACGTGCCAACGTGGTAAGAATATCTTCCAAACGCTTTTGCTTGAACACGTACACACCATCTTTCCAAGCAACGTATTCCGCCACATCCACATTCCGTTCCGTCACCACACCGCTTTCCTTATTAAAAGCAACTTGCATCCCCGGTTGTAAAACATAGCTTTTATCCGTTTTTCTAAAATTGACTTTCACTTTTCCCGAAACCAAAGTCGTATAGTCGCTCACCTCACCCGCGTAACAAGTAACGCCAAAACTTGTTCCCAGAACAGTGATATCCTGTTCCCCGGCATGAACGACAAACGGTCTTGCCGTATCCCGCTTTACCTCGAAATAAGCCTCACCCTCCAAGTACACTTCCCGGCTCTCTCCGGCAAAAGCAACCGGGTAATTCAGCCGGGAAGCAGAGTTAAGCCACACCCTAGTCCCGTCCTCCAGTTCAATCTGGTATTCTCCCCCTCTCGGTACACTCAATTTATTATACACGATTTCTCTTGTGCCTTGTTCTTCTTGTGGCGACACGTAACTCAATCTTGTACTATCCGCAATAATCCGGTTTCCGGTTTTCTCTTGAAGTGAATAATGTTTCTCTCCCAGATAATACACTGACCCATCTGCCAACTCCAATACCGCATTATTCTGCCCGGGTACAATCTTTTGAACGACAGATTGTATTTTGAGATCCGAGTGTCTATACGTGTACAAAAACAGACAACACCCCAACACAACAGCCACAGCCGCCGCGATTCCCGTACCCCAGATAAAAAAACGCTTCTTCTCTACTTTTCTCTGCTTCTGCATCCGGTTTTCAAATATCGACCATGCTTCCTGTAACTCGGTCTTCGACAACTCCCGTTTTTCATCCCGTAGCAACTCGTCACGTATCTTCTCGTAATAACGACGATGTTTCACGTCTTCATTCAACCACGTGTCAAAAATCTCCTCCTCTGCCGGAGAGAGAAGTCCTTCTATCTTTCGATATATTAACCGGGTTGATATTTGTCTGTTTCCCATAATTCAATGTTCAAATACACCCCTATAACGGCTTGCCCCTTGTTTTGTGTGACAAGAATTTTATTTTTTTCGGGAAAAAATCATTTTTCACTCGTGTAAATTATTCTTTTAGCCAAACCCATTTCACTGCATCGGCGGTTAACTCTTGAGAAATAACTCTATCGTTCATTTTTATTTGCTCTTTTCTATCCCTGTCACTTAAGGTCACTCTCGCCTCTTTCGTAAAATCAAACACACCTAAAGAGATCCATCCCACGTCATCTCCATTCACGAACGCCACCACCTCATGCTCCCCGTTCCCGTCGAAAATGGAGTAATAAAACTCTTGTTTTCTATCCATATCGATATACGTTGGTTTTGCATGATGAAAAAATACTTCATATTTACCCTCTCGAGGCAATTCGGTACTCCATTCCACTTTCTGCTTGCCTGTCCCCGCCTGCTTAACGTATGCGCTTCGAATGGGAAAACCATAAAAACCGCCATTTATCACGGGAGTCCATGTGGTTTGACGAGAATATTTGGCATCATATTCAGGACGTCCTTCATCTTTCCGCAGCAAAGACAAGAGATTAAAATCTTTTGACTTCACCACCCTGAAGCCGGAATCCTCATTATCAACGATAATCTCATCTGCATTTCTATTTTGAAAGAAAACGGAAGAATCGACACGAACCACACGAGTCGCAGTATCCACCCATCCTCGAACATCCTTCTCTAACGACAACTTCCAACTATCCGGAAGATTTTGAGCTAAAGGTGTCTCGATACAATAAAAATTCCATATCCTCCCTCGATCCCTTGCCGTGATCATCCTCCCCTCGTGCGGTGGGATTGTCCATACCTGAAAGTCACTTGTCGCAATAAGCCCCGGCACATCACCCCGGTTAAACACTTTAAAACAGAACACCACGTCGATATTTTTCTCCCCGAACTTGATTGCACGTGCATCCCGGATGTCAAACAAAGGCAACCGATTGGAGCCATACCAGCGCTCAGCGAGAGAATCCAAACGCAAACCGAAAGATTGATAAAATTGTTGACAATACTCTTCCCAAGCCACCTCTTTAAAACTATTTTTCTTCAAAATGTCATGATGAAATTTAAGGAATGAGTCACTTTTGACATTTAACATGATAGACATACATAATTCTTCGCTTTTCTTTTGAATTATACTTCGCAACACTTCCGGGGATAACGACCTATCATGCAACGCATCCTTTAAACTTCCATGTTTCAAGTATTCTATCACGTCAAAATTATTCTCTTCAAAATAAACAATACTCCGTTGACAACGAAACAACGCATAATTTATAGCTTCATTGATTAGTGGTATCTCGGCAGAGGAAATAAAAGTCGTTTTTCCGCGGAATGCAGGTCTTATATTACAACTTCCTTTCCCGAAAATCGGGTCAAACGTCTCGTACTTGAACATCCTCATTACTCCTTTTTTCTCCTCTTCCCCCTTTGGAACCTCATACCGGTAATTTCTCACGGTATGTAATTTTTCTGGGAGAAACACAAGACCGGCCTGTTCTCTTTCCCCGGTTAATTGCATCAAATCGGGGAAAACATGATAGTCACACGGTACTTCCAAAAGGGTAAACCACCGGTACGGGTAATGACGGGTCGGGTCAAAACCTTTCCTCTCGAGAACGATTTCAAAAGCCTCATTCAAATCTCTGGAACTGTCTTTCAACTTGTACACCATCGCCCAATCTTCCTTCGTGAATTCTTCACCAAAACTCAAGCACTCCTCTTGTTCCAATATACCCTTCATATCCTTCAATTTCATGGCAATTTCTTCATCGGGAAAATCATATCGTTCAAGAAGATACTCGTGCCCCGGATGATAATAGAGTGTCAATCGGGTTGTATCAAACTGAAGACCTAGTGCGATCGTTATTGTCCGCTTTTTGTAATTACCAATACAAAGGCTAATGCCGGGCATGTCATGAGTAAAACGGAACGAAGTTACCCCTTTTCCCTCTTCAATTGTTTCTCCTTGGGCTATCGCGGTTAACGCGGGATCATGCTCCACCCTTAACGAATACCGGGTAAAATTCAAATCCATTCCTCCCGAGGCACCGTACGGGGGAAGCCCCACGGGATACCACAAACACTTCGGGGGCAATAATTTGTACCCTTTCTCGCAAAAGGCTGAAGTATTACCGTGACGAAAGATCCCGCCGACATTCACGTCCGGGGAATAATACTCATCGGAAGATACGTTCAAATAACAAAAGGCATTTTCAATATTCCCCTCGTAATCGATCATAACTTCCAGCGAATCTCCGGGAATCAGTTTTTCGTCCACAAGCACAGCCTGATACTCCCTCTGAAAAGAAACAGGATGCCCCTCCACCTTGATTGAAGTAATTTTCAAACCCGGATTCAAGTACATGATCAAAGGTACCTCGCCCGAAGTCCTATTCTTAACAGTCATCCGGCTATTCACGGAAATTCCCCCGTCTGCAAGTTCCTTCACGTGCAAGTCATTGCTTGCCACCCGAATCTTGGAATCTCGTTCATATTTCTCGTACACCCCCTTGTAAACTTCCCTTAACTCTTCTTTTTTCCCGTACCGACCAAGATAAATAAACACTCCTCCCGCGGCAAACACGAGTAAAATGCAAGCAATACTTAAACAGACTTTCCGAGTCCGCACGTAATTAAAGATTCTCGGGTAAGGAATAATCGAGAACACCGCGAAACTACCTCCCATCAACAAAATACTTCCTCTTTGCAACAAATAATTCCCCAGATTCACGTGTCCCGTGAAATCTGAAAACATATTCGGGAGATAACGGGCACAAGGATCCAGCACCCCATGTAAAAATCCGGCACCTAAAAAAGTTATCCCGCCCAGTAACAAAAACGACACAATTAAGCTTATCCCCGGATTACGGATAACACGAACTACAAGACAAGAAAAACCAAGAAAATAAACAGAGGCGGGTAACGTAAGAGTGATCCAATAGAATAAATAATAAAACAAATTAAAAGACCCGGGATACAAGACAAGATTAAAAATAATTGAAGTCAGGAATAAAAACCAATTGAGCAGGGTAAAAACAAGCAATAGCCCCAAAGCATACCCCGTAACCATCTCGCTGTTCCCCTGTGAACGAACGTACAACGCATCTCTGGTACCCATGTTTAGCATTCTCCAATCGTTCACCACAAAACACACGACAAAAAGTAACTGGATAACATTAAAGTAATAAGCACTTTTAAAAGGTATTGCCGAGGATAAGGCCAAAGAAGTCCAATCCGGAGCAAATTGCAACGCATGCTTTACCGAACCGGAATCACTGTTTCCTAAAGATGTGAACTGGTAAAGGATAAGCCCACAAATTGCCAAAACCAGAAATAATCGGAATAAGATACTCCTGCGTGCACGTTTAAATTCGTACAATGCCTCAATCCAAATGTTACTTTTGTTCATGCTTTCGAGTTGTTTATAAAAAAGTACAAACTTGTCTTCTATACTCCCCTCCTTGTTTCTCACAATTCAATGTTCAAACGCACTCCTATAACGGCTTGCCTCTTGTTTTGTGTGACAAGAATTTTATTTTTTTTGAAAACTACAACTAATTTACTACCAAAGAGTATTCTTCACTGTATATAAATGACAAGAATTAATGTATCCCTTTCATTGGACAATATATCCCTTAATTTCTTATATCCCCGGGAAACTTGTGTACGAATCGTATTGATTGATATTCCTAACTCTTCCGAGATTTCCAAATATTTTTTGCCCTCGATTACATTCAATTTTATAATCAAGCGACATTGTTCCGGTAAACTTTCAACAGCTTGATTTACCCGATCATATATTTCCTCATCAACATTCTCATCCACATCCTCAGCCACGATCATAGCGTCAGCCATCAAAAATTTATGACGGTCTATCACCTGCAAATGACGTAAATAATCCAGTGCGGCATTTCGAGCAACTTTATAAAGCCACGATTTCAAATTAAAGTTATCCGGTAAAGAACGACTGCTCTCAAACAATTTGAAAAAAATATCCTGTACTATATCTTGCGCAACATCCTGATCTCCAACATGTCGATTCACGAACACGAGAAGTTTCGGATAATATTTCTTAAATATTATCTCATAAACACGAGGATCTCGCTTTCGCAACCCATGTACATCATCCGGATTAGATAAATCAGTCAACTCCAATTATTTATATTCACATCTAAATTCCATTAAATGAACGTTTGATGATGTGCCAAAAAACGAATTTCATTATTTACTAAGGTCTAAGTCTTTTTTATACATTAATTTGTAACACAACAACTTATCCATATTCGATATTTTGGATAATCTTTATGATTTTATATCTTAACAAACGTTCATTTCTTGCTATCAAAAATAGCTAGAAATTCCGTTCACACAACACCTCATCTCATTTTTTTTTGTACCGTTTATTTAAAACGAACAAACCGCCCCGTAAACAGGGCGGTCTTATAAACCGAAAACAAACAAATAATCTTACAACTGCTTCTCCAACTCCGTGAAATAATACGACACGTAATCAAAATTAGCCTGAATATTCAAATTCGGAATAAACGCTTTTCCAATCTCCACGAATTCCTTCAACGCCTCTTTATCTTCCTGTGACCGGAAATAAACAGACACAGGCATAACCATCATCATCACATCGGCATCCGAGAAGCGGGGAAATTCCTTGCAGCATAGCTTCAACAACTTACCCGTATCCTTCTTTTTATAGGCATTCGCCATAGCCACGTAGGCTAATAACTGTTTCTTCCGGTCTGTTCGCAACTCATGGATAACACGTTCCATCACTTTAACAGCGTCCGGGGTCGTTTTAGTATCCCGTCCCCAAACAATAGAGGAAAGCACTCCCGCGTATAGATTTGCCAAGCGGGTATCTACCTTTTCTCGCCCCACGTGCTGATAGAACTGTTTTCTGTTTTCCAGTAAAAAATGATAATTAGCAGAACCGAAAGGAGCCAAATCATTATTATCAAACAAACTCCAACATGCCGGTTCAACCTTTTCCGTGTCAGTCAATTGCTCTGTCAACAATGCGGCAACTTCCCTCACTTGCCGGATATCGCTTACCTTCAACAAAGCCTCCACATACTCCAATAGAAATTGTTTATCCCGTTCTCCCCGCTCATAACGCATAGTTAAAGTCCCCACGGTCTTCTCGCTTTTCATGGAATTTTCCACCCGGTTGATAATTCCGGCAACATCCGAACCGCCAACCAATTTATCGTGTACAGTCCCGTCCGGTTTTATCAACACGAATGTAGGGTAAGCTCCAATTCCCAGTTTCTTTGCTAAAGCGGGTCCTTCTCCTTTTTCCATGTCATACTTCACGTTGACAAAATGGATATTGAAGAAGTCCCCTGCCTCCGCTCGTGTAAACACTTTCTCTGCCATCATTTTGCAAGGACCGCACCAAGATGTATAGGCATCCAGAAAAATCCAACGATTCTCCGCTTTCGCTTTCTCCAAGGCTTCTTGAAATGTCAACTCTTCAAACTTCACCCCCTCCTGCGCCCAAAGCCATCCGGACGACAGAGATATTATCAATATTAAAAATGTTCTTTTCATGATGTATTTTTTTAGTCCGTAAAGTCTATAAGGTCCATAAAGTCCCCCATTCTACTCCTTATACCCGTCAAATCTCTCACGATACCTATTACCGGCAGCCTGAATATCCCAATTGTATTCCTTGAAATATTTGGTAATCACCTCGTATTTCAAAGCACGGGATTTACTGTTATCCAGATACTCCTTCTTAATATTCTCGTAAGATTCCATAACCAACAAGCGAAGCCATTCCGCAAAATCCCCCTCGAACGAGCGGGAAGAGCCTCCTGTAATATATCCCCCGTTTCGACACAATTCAGCCACGGCTTTTTTATACTTGATCACGTAAGGGCGACTGTTCACCTCATCTTCGTCATCATCATTCGCGTCCGGATTCTCCTCTTTCCAAGCATCCTCATCCTTATCGAACTCATCTCCCAGCTTCTCGTAAGCCACTCCGTCATCATACGCCTTGCCTGCCGCCACGAAATCTTTCAGAGGCTCCTCCATCCGGGCAACAATCATGGTACCTATTTTTCTCCACACCTCCGACGCCAACACGGAATCCCGGTAATAGTGATTCACGGGATCGGTCACCTCTATCGCCCCTTCCGACGTGTTCGGCCACATCAGAATCAGCCTGCTTCGCCCCAACGCTTTCACCGGATAAATCCAATAAAGCGAACCGTATTCCTTCACGTAAAACAACTCCAGCGGGAAATACGAGTTAGCGTATTCTTTCGACACGTTACTCAACAATGCTTCCGAGTAATACAACACTTCCGGGATTTTCTCCTCGTCCAGATTCTTCGCCCCTCTCATGGCAACAAGTGCGTCCTGTGCAAGGATAGCATTCGTCAACTCGTCGATACTACTGAAATAAGTACGCACCCAAACCCCGTAATCGTTATACATCGATTTCACCCGGGGATCGGCATTCTCGTCCGGACCAAACATCTCGACGATACCCAAATCATCCGTCGGGGACAATTTACTCTCCTTGTTACAACCGCTCAAAAACAACACAAGCGCGGTCAACATCAAATATATAGTCTTAGATTTCATCATGATATACATTTACAAATTTATAATCCGTCATCTATCTCGGGTTTATCGGCATATTCGGGCTATTCAATTGTTCAGACAACGGTATCTGTAACACGTAACGCAAATCCCCTTGATTCAACGCGTGTACCTGCCCGTTCTCGTAAGCATGCCGGATACCCGGCTTACCGAGCCGCCTCAAATCAAACCAGCGCATTCCCCCGTCGAATGCCAATTCCACCCGACGTTCTTCCAAAACCCGCTGCAAGGCGGTTTCTGCCGTGAAATCAGCCTTATCCAGTGCCACGTAATCCGTTTTCTTAATACGAGTCACCAGCAAACGGTTCAAATCCTCGATAGCCAAATCCTTCTCTCCCGTCCGGGCGTAAGCTTCTGCGCGAGTCACGTAAGCCTCGCTCAACTTCAACCCGATATAATAACAATCACTCTGCTGAGTCGCGAACATCCGGTACACCGTCGGTCCCTGTTCCGCGTAATCGGCACTCCCCGGATCGGCATTCGATTCGAAAATATACCTCCGGTAATCCACCACACCGGGATCACGCTTGCAAAGATTCAACAACTCTTCCGTCGGTTTAAAACGGGTTTTGTAATAATAATACGGGTTCCCGTTTCCCTTGCCGCCCACGAAAAACAACACCTCGTTCCGGTAATCCGTGTCTATAAACCCGTAAGTATAGCTGAAAGCGTTTGAAATCTTATCCAACCCGTCCAAGTAAGACTGTATCTCGTTCATGTCGAACAAAGACTTCGCGTCGATCACGTAACTTGCCGCCTCGATCGCTTCCTTGTACTTACCCGTGAACAAATAAACACGAGCCTTGAAAGCCTGCAACGCGATATAATCAAAACGATACTTGCCTTTACTTTCCTTGCCTACCAAGTCCTTGGAAGCCTCGTCCAAATCCTTTTCGATCTGTTCCCATACCTTCCCGACAGACACGCGCACGTTATTCTGGGTATTCTGGTGCACGTCCGAGGCACTCAGCGGCATCGGGACACCCGGTTTATCCATGTTCTCGTCCGCGTAATTCTCGGCGTAAAGATTCACTAGATAAAAATAACAATAGGCACGCAGGGCATAAGCCTCCCCCCGAACCGTTTCGAACAAAGCCTTTTCTTCCGTGGTGGGAGTCTTCCCGGCGAACTCGTCCAGCACCGTGTTAGCGTAAAATACAGACGAGTACAATTGTTTCCAGTACGTATCCTCCGCCTCGTTATACTGGTGCGTTGCCGCCCAGACGAACCACGGTTCATACGACTTGGTAACAGCCGACGTGGCGCTCAGGTTCGCGTACACGTTATCGGTCGCCAAATCGGTATTGATAAAGAAATTCTCCCGGGGATAGCCGCCCAGCAGGACAGATTCGAAATCCTCCACGCTCTTCGGCAACATACTGTTCACCGGTTTTATATCGAGCAAATCACAACCGCTGAACAACGTCAGCAGCAAAAACACGGATGTATAAAATATCTTCTTCATAATCAAAAGCATTAAAATTGTACAGATACTGAGAACGAATAAGAACGGGGCAACGGCAAATAGGTGTTCCCGAAAGAAACATTCGCGTTACTCGCCGAACTATATTTCATGATAGCTCCCGTCGCTTCCGGGTCTTGTCCTTTCAGCCTAGAATTCTTCCATACGTGCAAATTATTTCCCTGCAACATGAAACGGATACTCTGTATCCCCCACTCTTTCAACTTTGCCAGTTTCAGGTCATAACTCAAAGAAACATTCTGCAACCGCACGAAATCACCTTTTACCGTCCGCAGATCACTATTATTGTACATCGTGGCATTTGACGGGTAAGGATAGAACACGGCATCGTCAAATTCGTTCGCTTCCAACCGCGGGATATCCGTGTGTGCCTCGTCACCCGGGTTCCGCCATCTGTTCGCCCATTCTCTCGACATATTCTGTGTCGCTTCCGGGTAAGCGAAAGCCTGTCCCGTGGTCATATTCCTCAAGCGGATCACGTTCCCGAAATTGCCCACGAGCAACACGGACAACGCCAGATTCCTGTACTCGAAAGTATTCGTGAATCCCCCTTGTATCTTCGGCATCGTCGTCCCGGAATACACCAAACCTTCGACGTCATTCATACCCTTCAACACTTTTTCATCCTCGGCGTCATAGAATTGCGCCCGTCCGTCTTCATTCAACCCGGCATAGCGGTATGACCACAACCCGTTGATCGGTTTACCCACGATAGCCGCCGACGCGTAATCCGTCCGCTGGGCATTAGTCATAGAACCATACGTCGGGGTGGAATACACGTCCAGTATCTCGTTTTTATTATAACCGAAATTCAAGTTGGACGTCCACCGGAAATCCTGCAAATCAATATTCACCGTGTTCAAGGCAAACTCCCACCCCGTGTTTTTCATCGAAGCCCAGTTCACCGACACCGACGGGAAACCGGAAACGAGAGATACCTCTTTCTTACCCAACAAATCCACAGCCTTCTTGTAATAGTATTCCAACGAACCGTACACCCTCCGGTTGAAAAGCCCGAACTCCAAAGCCAAGTTCGTCGAGTAATTCTTTTCCCACTTCAAATTCGGGTTCTTCGGCGCCTCGATCACCAGATAATTCTCCTTCTTCACGGCATCGATAGTACCTACCTTCGCTACCAGATCGGAATAAGCATCCGCCACGTTCCCCTGACTGCCGTAAGAACCTTTCAGCGTCAAGTAAGTCAACCATTTCACATCCCGCAAGAAATTCTCTTCTTTCACCTGATAGTTGAAACCGACAGACCACAACGGTTGGAAAAGATCGTTGGTCTTCACCCCGAAACGATTCGAGCCGTCCGTGCGGGCATTGAAACTCACCGTGTAGCGATTCATAAACGTGTACCCCGCCACGCCGAACCACGAAACGGCAGCCGACTCGTTCAAGTTTTCCACCCAGTAAGGCTCCCCGATTTTCGCCATCAAATCCAATTGCAAAATTTGCTGGTGTCCCCTATCATGGGCGTAACCGTAAATCTGCGTGGTTTCCTCCTCGTACTTCGTGGTCCGTATCTCCTGTCCCACCATCACGTCGAAGCGATGATCCTCGTTAATCACCGGCATATAAGTAAGCTGGTTACGGAAAGTAAGCGAACTGTTATTCGTTCCCCTGCTCCGGCGGTATCCCCCGTCATGCCACACGGACTCGTACGTCGTGTTATCCTGCATCGTCTTCTGGCGGGAACGCACGAAATAACTATCCTCCGTGGCGATATCCACGTCCGTGGTATTCTGTTTCGAGAACGAGAACAAGCTGCTGAATGTCAAGTCGGATAATATCTTCCACTCGATATCCACCGTTCCTTTCAACCCGTAACTCTTTGACTTGCGCCAACTTTGTTCCCGATTCTCCAGAAAGTTAAATTTCAAGTCATTATAATACATGTAATTGAAATCCCCGTTCTCGTCGTAAGCATTATGGGCACGAGTCGTGTAAATCGCCCACTCGTAAGGATTCTCCCGTGAATCCACCGCGAAGAAACTCTTGTTATTGCGCATATTCACGTCGAGCATTCCGCCTACCCGTAAATTATGCCTTAACTTGGTAAACACCTTGGCTGCCATCGTGTACGTTTCCATCCCGACATCCTTCGCAGTTGCCTGCTCGTCCATGTAACTACCGGAAAGATAGAACGTCGTCGTTTCCGAGCCGCCGGAAATACTGATACTATGCCGTTGCGTGATCGCGTTACGGAAAAGATACTTGAACCAATCCGTGTTCACCGTTTCCAACCGATTCACTTTCTGCTGGAACTGTTCCCACGTCATCTTGTGATCATGCACGTCGATAAAATAACGCTCGAAATCGGAAACCGTACCGTATTCGCCCGCTTTATTGGAATTTGCCTTCAGCAATCCTTTTTCCAACATCTCCATGTTAATATCCACCCGTTCCTTCGAGTTCAACATATACGCGTCTTTCAACTTCGGACGCATTCCCACGCTCACGCTACCGTTATAAGTCACACGGGTTTTCCCCGCCGTTCCCTTCTTCGAGGTAATCACGATGACACCGTTTGCCGCACGCGTACCGTAAATAGCCGTGGCAGCCGCGTCCTTCAACACGTTGATCGACTCGATATCATCCACGTTCACACCCCCGATACCGGAAGCGATCAAGTTCCGGTTATTCAGCAAATCGTCCACGTTCGCGTCTACCGGGTCTTCCAGCACGATACCGTCTACCACCCACAACGGCTGCACGTTCCCGCTAATCGTGGAAGTACCCCGTATCCGGATTTGCGGAACAGCACCCGGGGCACCGCTCGTGCTCACGATCGTCATACCCGGCACCTGCCCTTGCAGCAACTTGTCGATACTCGGCTGGTTTACCATTTTCAAGCGATCCATATCCACCGTCGTGATAGAAGAAGTCAATTTACGACGTTCTATCTTCTGGTATCCCGTTACCACCACTTCCTCCATCTGGCTCACGTCCTCCTCCAGCACCACGTTTATCACTTTCTGTCCTGTGTACGTCACGGCTCTCGTCTTCATACCGATAAAAGAAAATTCCAACACGATAGAAGCCTGTTCCGGGAGCGACAATTTATACTCCCCGTTAATATCCGTCGCCGTACCCGTGCTCGTCCCCTTCACGAGAACCGTCACACCCGGCAGCGGTACGCTATCCTTATCCATGACCATCCCCGTGATGGTGACGGACTTCACCTGTTCCTGATTCACCGGTTTGTAAGAAATCACGATCACGTTATCCACCACCTCATAACTATAATTCCTCCCGAACACCAACCGCACAAAATCAGCCAGCGAGCCGTCCACGAGCTCAACGGATACTTTCCTGTTCACGTCGATCTCCTGTTTATTGAAAAAGAAGTCCTGTTTCAACTGCTTTTCCGCTCCCCGCACGGCTTCTTCCAACGTAACATCTTTTAATTTAAGGTTGAGCACCGTCTGGCTCACCACGGTGGCGGACACGTGAACCAGCCCCACCAACAAGATCATAAACACTACTTTAGTCACACGGAATAAGTTAAAAAATTCCCTGTTCGTGCCGGAATGGCACAACTTTCGTACTTTTTTCATAACTTTGAATTTCAAATTAATATTGAGGTTCTTCTTCGGGAGAATCAGATGAGGATTGTTGACGGCAATCCTCATTTTTCTCCGGTTCAGTTCTTAATTGCTACATATATTTTTCTTCCTTGAACATTAAATATCACGTTACTCGTCTTCTCCACGAGCGACAACACCTTGCGCAAATCCATATCCCGGTTAATCGCTCCCCGGAATTCATACCGCCTTACCTCGGGAGCCTGATATTTCACCTCGATATCATACCAACGTTTCAATTGGTGCATCAACTCCTCCAAGGTGGTAGATGGGAATACAAAGCGTCCGTCCCTCCAAGCGATAAACTGGTTCACATCCACTTCCTTCACTTCCGTTTTTCCGGATTCCACGTTCCAGACACTCTGCATTCCCGGTTGCAACACAATTTGTTCCCCGCCTCTCTCTTCCGAGAAACGCACGGAACCTTCCACCAATGTAGTGTATATATTCTCTTCGTCCTTGTAAGCCTTTATATTAAAAGATGTCCCCAGCACCGTCACGCTCGACTCGTTCAAATAAACCCGAAACGGACTCATCGTATCCCGCTTCACTTGAAAATACGCCTCTCCCTTCAAATATACATTCCGCCCGTTCACGGCAAAACGCACGGGAAACCGTAATTCGGATTCGGAATTGAGCCACACTTTCGTCCCGTCCGCCAGTTCCAGTTGGTAGAAACCGCCCGTCGGCACCTTTAACGTGTTGTACACCAATTCTTCGCTCTCGTTCACTTGTGCCTGCACGTAAGTCAATCCCCGCAAGGAATCATCCCGTATCCCGGACACGACATCATTCCCGATACGTTTCCCTTTCCCGTCAAGCACGACCTTCTCCCCGTTATCCAGAATCAACTCCACCGCGTTGCTTCCCGGCTTGAAACTCCCGGCTTGCTCAGCCAACCCTATACTCCTCTCTCCCGGCAGACCTCCCGCCATCCAAGTCACATACCACCCCAGTAACAGAATAATTGAAGCCGCAACCGATGACCACGTCATGATCCGACGACGACTTTTTCTCCCGATCGCTTTCTCGAACCGGGTATACTCTTTCGCCCGCTCCCTCTCGAAATCCACGTGAACATATTGCCCGTGAAGTGCCGATAATTCCTTCAACAACTCCACGTGTCCCGGCTCGTCCATCCACTTCTCCACCTGCCCGTCGTCCAACTTATTCCGGTGCGCAAGTATCTGATTTGCAAACTCTATATCTTCTTCTCTATGCTTCATTTCTTTTCGCTTTTCACAGCTAATACACGTACCCCCCGAAAATGGGCGACAAGAAAAATAAAGTTTTTTCCTTTTTTTATCATGAATCAACCCGACCGATACCCATAAAGAGGATACGCTCCCGTTATCCTATAACGTAACATCCCCGTGATTTTTGAATAGCCCCGGCGAAAGGCAAATCCACAGAAACACCAGATGTGTTAAACTTGTTTATTTTTCACTAAAACGTGGGCTAAGTGTGGGCGAACTACGGGCTAAGAGTGGGCGATGCCGCCTAAAAGTCGCCTAAAACCCTAGCGAAAGCCACCTAAAAATAGAGTAATACCCCAGCAACGGGGTAGGTCAACCCCGAATTATACTTTATTTTCCCAATATAAAAAGTAGTACCAAATCATCCTGCAACTCGTCCCGCAAGAATTTCAACGCACGGGTAATATGCGTTTTTACCGTGTTCAAACTGATGTTCATCTCTTCCGCCACCTCTTTATATTTCTTCCCGTCCACGACACATTTCACCAACGCCTCCCGTTGTTTCTCGGATAACAATGCCAATTTCTCCTCCAAGCGTTCCAGACGTTTCTCGTAATCATCCAACTCTTCCGCCGCCGACTCCAACAGCTCCCCGACCATTCGTTCGTTCACCTCGATTACCCGCAAATGACGTAAATAATTCAACGCGCTGTTTTGTGCCAGAGTAAACAGGTAAGACTTTACCGGATACACCGGATTCAAGTGTTTCCGGTTCTTCCAGAGCGTCAGGAAAACATCATGCACGATATCTTTCGCCACCTCCTCGTCCCGCACGTAATTATACACGAACCCCGCGAGGTTGTTGAAATGCAACCCGAATAACTCCTCAAAACCACGATTATCCAAAAGTTCCTGCTTCATTTTACATTTTTCTCGTAATGGACGCTCCCAACTTCACATTCACAAAAATATACTTTTTATTAAATTAAAAAAAGAGTCTGAGAAATTATATGTTTACAAAAAAAGAGGAATTATCTTTTTCACAAGACAATTCCTCTCCAAACATCAAAATGAGTATTGTTATCTACCAAATAATTCCATCAATTTCGTATCCAGCCACCCGCCGCGAGCCGTCATGTGAACCACTTTTCCGTCCGGGTCAATCAGGAAACCGCTAGGAACCCCACTCACTCCAAACATTTGCACACACTCTTTATCGAATTTCTGTCCTTTGGCTCCGCAAACCTGAGTCCAAGCCATTCTTTCTTCCTTTAATGCCTTTTGCCATTTAGCCGTATCGTCATCAATGGAAACACTCACGATATCAAAGCCTTTATCATGGAAACGCTTGTAAGTCTCTTTCAAATGCGGAATATCATGTCGGCAAGGACCACACCATGAAGCCCAAAATTCAACCAATGTATAACGCCCTTTTTTCACGTATTCCGACAATTTCCTCTCTTGCAAATCAACGTCCAACACGGTGAAATCCGGCATAGCATCATTTATATACAACGGCTTGCCTGCCAACACGTCCTCCACTTGTTTTCCGGCTTCGCTTGCCCGCACGCGGGATGGGAAAAACTCTAAAATCTTTCGCGCCTCCGCCCGTCCGTAACGCTCAACGGCTAAATTCCCCACAACATATAGAGCTACCGGAGAATCCCCGTGTTCCCGAATAAAATCCACTCCGCGGTAATAAATACTGTCGCGAATAGCATCCATCTCTTTCACGCATTTAACCATGTCTTCTTCACTGCCTTTCTTACGATAATACACCTGACAATATCGATCGAAAACCTCTTCGTACTTCAAGTTTAAAGGCTCTACCTGTTGAATGTAAGTTGCAAATAAATCATGCGTGACAGAACCTTCAACACGCAAAGATGCAGGCGTTTTCTTGTCCAGCTTCGAAGGCATTTCAGCAAAAGGAATGGCGATATGAACTTCCGAATTATCCAAATAAACGGGAAAACGCAAGATATTAGCCCAACCATAAACACGTTGAGCGGGATCCTTGTAAAAAACGATATTCCGCAACTCCGGGGAATCCAGTTTCCCCCGGAATTCGAAACGTCCCTTCTTTATTTGTACACTATCATAATAGACCCGTTGCTTCGCGTCAGTTAAAAATATCCATTCATTCTCGGGAGCTCCTTCAAGTTCCCCTTTAATAATAAAACCGTCGGATTTTGCCTGACACCCCACGATAGTCAGCCAACTGATTATAATTACTATTAATTTCATTCTATCCTATATTTAAAATTTCGCGTACCCCGAACACAAGGGGGGAATTTCCACATATCTCCCCCGTGTAAAGAGAATTTTTATTAACTTACAATCTGATTAAAGAAAAACAAAATCCGTTATTTCGCCAAAACCTTCATGCACTTGTTTTGCCGGGAACACTCCGTTATCCGAGCCAATATACCCGTTGGCCGAAAGGTTCAGAACAACAAAGTCACACGTACCGTCTTCCATTTCAAAAGCAATTCCCAAGCTACGGGATAAATCATACCCGTAATTTTCATACCCGATTGTTATATTAGCCGCTTTCTCCGGCTCTGTACGGGCAAATTCCATGTGGCGGATTCTCTTACTGCCCGGATGAGTGTACACCGGAGTTGCCTTACCTCCTGTTTGCTGGAAATCAAAACGATATAGAGTATTACCCGATGAATAGAAAAGAATACCGCTATAATCCGATGTCGATGCGAAACAACTATTTTCATCCAACCCCTCGGGCTGATTCAACCGGTAGTATGCCCGAAATGCAGGCGAACCTTTTTTATTATAACCGATACCGTAGGCGTCGAACTCGTAAACAAAACAACCGCCCTTGCCGTCTATTGCCAAAGCATTGGCATACATGTATATGTCATTCGACGACTTATAAAAATACCCCGGACCGATAAACAGCACTTTGTGTTCGGGATCAAGACTATTCGGATCGGCATCCGTGTTATTATCACTCCGAACAGGTATCGAAGCCAATGTACGAGCCGACGGATTGTCATTATCTGCCCAAACTTCCGGATTCGGATTTCCCCCACTACCAAAATTATACCACTGGGCAAAACGATGCCCCGCTTGATCATACATCAAGGTAATTTGTCCAATTTTTGCTGCATGTGAGATATATACATCCCCGGTGAGCTTTTCATCAATCTTCGGTTCATATATCTTCATGGCTGCCGGGGTCTGGTAAAAACGTCCGTTTGAAAGCAGCAACCCTTGCCGTGTACCCTGCCCGTCAATATTTTCCACCTTGCTGAAATCAAAGTTAATTTGGGCATTCTCGTAAACCATACGGCTCAGACTGTCTTTTTTCTCGAATTTGTACAGTTGATTATACACGCCGGCTTCATCGGGAATATCCGTGATGACAGAAAACATATTAATCGAACTGGAATTATAATAACTACATCCCTGTTTAACACGTCCCAAACATAACGGCTTCCCTTGAAAGCGTTTACCCGTCGCATCGTAATAAACATCTTCTTTTACTATCATTTCCTCGCCGACATACTCCACTGCACCTAACTCCGTCTGCCCGTCTTTACAGTGCAATATCATCCATGCCCCGTCATACGGTTTACCCAATTTCAATTTTGTATTATACTGGTACTCGACCCCTGTTGAAGTATCGTACACCGTAAGCCGGAAATAATGCTCGTATTTCAAGTCCGGGTCTTCCAAATCTATCGTGAATCGCAATTCTTCCGTCTCGCAAACCGTATCCACTTTTGATTGCACCGAAGAACCCACGTAAAAATTAGTGCCTGTCGTGGAATGCAACCACAAAAACTTCAGATTCTCTTTGTTCTGCTCGAGAGATTGAGATAATTTCGGGTCTATCGTCACTATCGTTTCATCCGTGAAACGATAGTACACTTCCTCCAACCCGGACTCCACTGTATTAACGTCGGTATAGTCGTAATTACCCTTGTCGTCGTAACAAGAAGCCAAAAGTAAAATGATCAATATATAAATGTACTGTTTCATAGCTTTTCATTTTTATGTACTAACTTGCTTGCTCGGGAAACGCGATCCACTCTCCCGTGTCCTTGTCGATGAACTTCGGCATCGAATCGTCCTCCGCACACTTCGCCTTGTACTCTTCCAAATCCAGATAAAACCGGTTTGCTTTACCAAGTGCCGTTATTTTACTAACCCACTTCTCGAAAGATACACAACCGTATTGTGTCATCAGGTATCTGGCTTTCACTTCACCGAAACCACCCAAATACTTCTCGTAATTATTCCACAAAGCTTCATCATATTGCCACAACTTTTCAGTCACGATATCCTCGATAATCAACTTCACCTCTTGTCGTTCCTCGAACCCTCTGGTAAAATCGGAATTAGCGTAATCAAAAGTCAAAACAGCCGTATCGCTAACCTGCAAAGCAGGGCGTTTGATCACGATCGCGAAGGTCGCTGCAAACGTATCAGCCTTTACGACATACCCTTCTTCCTCCGGGAAAATAATTCCGAATGTATCTGTCGATGAAGGTTTAACAGCCAACGCCACCCGACGCGGGTGAGCAACGACATCTCCCATGATCTTCACTGCCAACCTGACCGTATCGTACATCAGATTTTCACCCTGTTCATTAATACCGAAATTAAATTTATACAACAAAGTAGCACTTTCCGACCATACCGGACCTTTCCCCGTGTAGTCGGTTGCCCATGCTGCATCCGCGAGGAAATTGATTTGTCCTCCCTCCTCGTATTGCATCATCTCGTATTCGTTGCAACTACTTAAAAGCAACAAGGCAAACAACAAACTGTATATTATCTTTTTCATAAACTCGAATCTAAAATTTATTTCCCTGTTTGTCCAAACAACACTTCATTATCCGGCCAACTGAACATGTAATTATCTTCCGTCATATTCGTCATCGGTTGGTCCAAAAAGCTCTTGTACGCGTGACGTTTATAGAAGAAAAACAATTGTCCCTCCCCGTAAAACTCCTTCCGGTACTCTTTTTCAATCTCGTTCAACCGATTCAATTCCGAACGGTCGCTTACCGGGTCAATTCCCCGCACGCCTCTCACGACATCCAGATACCCGGCTGCCTCTTCAGCAGTCGCAGCACATTCTGCCAGAATATAATACATCTCCGCCAACCGGATCAATACAATCGTGTTCTCGGTAGAAGGCCACTTGTTATCCTGATTGTACTTCAACATTCTCATTCCCGAATTTGTACTCTCGAAGCTGACACCTTCCTTTAAGCGAAAATCATTCATTCCGTCATGAGTCACGTCAAATATCAATTTCAGATGCTCCTCGTTAACCGTGTAAGAAGTCGTTGTCATCCATTTCGCCACCTGTTGATCAAAATCATCGATATAGATAGAAAAGATAATTTCTTTTGAGCGCAACACGTCATTGTCTTTATTCAACAATTCGAACTGTTCGCTATTAATTACCTGCTTGGCATAATTCCCGGCTTCCGTTTTGTCTCCGGCATACAGGTATACGCGGGCAAGCATCGCTTTCACGGCATACAGATTCATACGCTTGTGACGATAGACAAGAAAACGGTCACCGGCCATATTACTCTCTTCCAAGGTAGTCGTGGGAAAGTCAAAATACAACGGGTCGGTATCCGCCAACAACGCTTCCGCCCTTTTCAAATCGGCAATAACACTATCGACAACCGCACTGGACGGATCCATCGCCTGCACATCCTTGTTAAATTCCGTACGATAAGCTATCCGTTTCAAGGTCGGATGTTCCGAGTAAATCGGTCCGTACATCCGCAGCAGGTCAAAATGCAGGAAAGCCCGTAACCCCAAAGCCTCTCCTTTAATAATCTCGTAATAATTCTCTGTCGTGAACACGTGGCGATTCTTGTCACAGTAATACAATATATTATTCAAGTTGGCAATAATATTGTACATCTCTCCCCAGATACTCCCCACCCGGTTTTCATTCTTATCCGACGGATACACGTAATATAAATAACCATCACTTCCGGGAGTATAACGTCTACCCAGAATATCTATAAAACCGTAAGTCATATCTCTTCCGTACAATCCGGTGGAAGCCATTTTAATGTAAACACCGGTCAGAGCCTCTTTGAATCCTAATTCACGGCTGAAGACTTCCTCTTCCTTCACTGTCGTTTTGGGATCCACGTTCAACCAATTCGAGCAGGAAGAAAAGAATATCGTGCAAAGGCAAATTCCTATAATATACTTTTTCATACGCTATAAATTTAAAAGACTAAATTTAAGGACATGGATACTTGACGGGAGAACGGGTAATCAACCCCTCGCTCCATCTTAATCGTCGAGAAACGGCAAATATCCTCCATGTACAAACCGATAGTGGCAGAGCTGATGCCCGCACGCCTCAGCCAACCGAATTTCTGTGCATTTGCCCGGTAGGACAAATTTATCGTGGAAAAATAGAATTCATTATCATCCATCACAAAACGGGAACTCTCTTTGGTATCTGTCGCGTAAATCGATTTATTAATCGCTTTAAAGAAAGTATGATCTCCCGGTTCCTGCCAACGATCGTACAAAGCACGACGATCGGCATTCAATCGAAGATTGGCATTTTCCACCTTGTTAATCAATGTCTTGTTGAAAGTCTGTCCCCCCCAATGGTATTGCCCCGCCAGAGTCAGACTGAAACCCCGGTAAGTAAAAGTGGTAGAAACCGACCCCGAGAATTTGGGTTCACTATCCCCGTAGGGTACCTGATCGAAAGACGAGTATTCACTTGTTCGTTTCCCGTCACGAGTCAGAAATACTTCCTTACCGGAAGCCGGGTCGATACCCAAGGAGCGTACTACCCAAATGGTGGTTTGCGAGTAACCGTTTTCATAACGGGGTAACGGGTATTTCTCACGCTTTTCATCCAAATTCGACGTACTCTCGTATTGGTCAGCCAATGCCATTTGCTTCTCGTTCATCACCTTCAAGGCATTGGATATTTCCTCGATCCGTGACTTATTCCGCGAGCCGGTAAAAATGACATTCCAATAAGCCTGATTCGACGGGTTGCTGTAAGGCATCAAACGCAGTGTCACCTCGTACCCTTTGTTCGAGATCTTACCCAAATTCTCTTTCATCGTTGAAAAACCGACCGAAGGAGCCATGGTAAAATCCAGCAGGGTATTTTTCGTGTATTTCTCGTAATATTCAAACTTCGCACTAAAGATATTGTGGAACATGGTAAAATCCACGGATGCATTATAGTTTTGAGTCTGTTGCCATTTCAAATCCGGATTTCCCAAACCGTATATTTCCGTACCGATCACGTCCGAACTTTTATACGTCTTCAACAACTTGGCGTAAGTATACATCTGCAACGACTGGTAAGGCGTAAAACCCTGTGAACCGGTAATCCCGTAGGTACCCCTCAACACCAACTCGTCAAAAATACCCAGATTACCGATAAACTCCTCTTTATTGGCATTCCAACGTGCCCCCACTGACCAGAACGGCGCGTAACGATTATTCTCACCAAACTCGGAAGAAGCATTGATACTCATACTATAATCGACAGCATACCGTTGTTTATACGAATAATTCAATGTCATCATAAAATCCAGTCCCCGGGACACGCTCTCGCTACCACCCGTCGTCTGGTATTCCGTTCCCATGTACACTTCACTCAATTTATCATTGGGAAAACCTTTCATGGTGATAGAAGTTACTTTGTTGGTATTCTCCTTTATACTGTAACGGGCGAAAGCCGAGAACAAATGGTCTTCCCCGAAATTCTTATTATAAGAAGCCTGTAAACTCAACCGGTAACTACTTCCCTCCGACTTCGACCAATAATAAGACCCCTTCTCCGCGGGATCTGTTACCGCGTAAAAATCATTATGCTGTGCCGATTTGAAAGTTTCCACTGTTCCGTCTTTCCGCGTCAACGTGAAGTCCAGACTCAAACGCAAAGCATCTATCGGTAAATATTCCACCTTCAACGCTTCCCGCAACGTGAAACTACGGCTATCGTCTTTCGAATCAAATTGTGCATTCCAGAGAGGATTCAACGTCGGGGTTTTATAATCGGCTATATACGTGTCCCCTACCCGATGATCATCCAGCACCTGCTTGATATTCCCGTTATCGTCCGTCTTGCGGTAATAAGGATTGATTTTTGCATAATCTTGAAAACTCCCGTAAGGTGAGGTACGAGCCCCATCAGAATAATCTACCGACAAAGAATTATTAATCAACAATTTACCAAAACGGTAATTCAAATCAATCTTTCCGGTCTTCGTGTTCAGGTCCGATTTTTTCATAACACCCGGCGACCATTTGGCTCCCAGATAAATTTTATAACGCAAAGACTTATCTCCACCTTCCGCCGTCAAACCGTGACGATGAGCGAAAGCTGTCTGTACCGGTTCTGATAACCAATAAGTATTCACCCCTCTCAACACATCCTGCTGGATTCTATTGTAATATGCCTGCAACGCCACATCATTTTTATTGCTGTAGAACCCGGACAATTCCTCCGCCCGTAACTTTTCTTCCGCGTTCATCAAATCGTACACGCTCAAATCCGGCCATTGCAGTTCGTAATTACCATTATAAGTAAACCGTAATTTCCCGGGTTCCGGGGCTTTGGTTTCCACCACAACCACCCCGTTAGCCGCTTCCGAACCGTAAATCACCGTCGCTGCCGCATCTTTCAATAGCGTGATTGATTCCACCTGTTCCGGATCAAGGTCCATAATCGTCGTGGCATCCACCCCGATCACCCCGTCCAAAACAAACAACGGCTGGTTCGGACGGGAATTTACATCACCGCGCAACACCACGACATCATTACTTTCATAATTACCGATACTCGCCTGCCCGCGCATCTGAAAATCGGGAATAGCGTTCGGGTTCGAACCTGCCAGATTACTGGTATTCATTTTAAACCCCGGGTCCAACATTCCCAAGGCCTTCAACACGTTTCCCGAAGTCATGCGCTTCAGTTCTTCGCCCGTCACTCTCGTAGCAGACCCCGTAAAACCTTCTTTCTTACGAGTAAAAATACCGGTTACTACCACTTCTTCCATTGTTTCCACGGCTTCTTTCATCATCACGTTAATCGTTTCCTGTCCCGTGAATTTCACTTCCATCGTCTCCATACCGATAAAAGAAAATACCAGTACAATATCCCCTCCTTTAGCGAAAGCCAGTTTATAGGCACCATCAATATCCGTGGCTGTACCAAGACTCGTGCCCTTGACCACAACCGTCACTCCCGGCAATAACTCCCCTCGCGTGTCTTTTACCACTCCCGAAACGGTCACCTCCTGTAGCTTTGCTTTCTCCACTTTCTTTTTTATCAATATAGATCCCATCTCGAAGCGGTATTCAAAAGGAGTACCCGCGAATAGTTTGATCAAAACGGAATCCACCGTCACGTTTTGCAGGTCTAAAGTAACCTTCGACATCGAAGACAATTGATCCGGATCGTAAACGAAATTCAATTTCGTCTGTTCCTTGATTTGCCGGAATACAACCGAAACGTCCACTTGTTTTACTTTAATCGTAACTCTCTGCTGCTGTGCCATTCCCAAAAAAGGCAAACACAGGAACACGACCAGCAGGATTACCCAATTCCCTCGTGAAAGCTCTGACCTTTTTCGTTCAAAAAAATCAGAAAAAACAAATCGAATCTTGTTTTTTTTCATACATTTGTAAATTAACGATTTGAACTAACGGATGCTACAACATCCTTTACAAAACCGTAAGCTGTTGACGCACCTTACGGTTTTTATTTATCTCTAACTCTTATTTTATATTTCCAGCCGCTTGCACCGTAACCGTGTTACCCTTCACTTCAAAACGCAATGTGGCAGGTCCCTCTATCAAACGAAGTACCTGCTCTATATCATCATAACGGTCGATCACTCCCGTAAATCGTTTTTGTTTCACGCTTTCATTCGTGTAAAATACCTTCACGTCATACCAGCGACTCAGCCGCTCCATAATCTCCTCGATCGTTTCACGCTCAAAAACAAACTCACCGTTTCTCCACGCGATATAAGCATACGGATCCACATCCTTCACCTGCACCGTTCCGCTCTGTTCCTCAAATTCCGCCATTTGATTCGGTTTCAGTATCACCTCCTTGCCCGTCGAATTTACCCGGATACCCACTTTACCATTCACCAGTGTTGTTTGTATCACACCCTTTTGATAAGTATTCACGTTAAACTCCGTTCCGTATACTTTCACGTTCATATTGTCAGTCGACACGATAAAAGGATGTCCTTCATCATGAGTAACTTCAAAATAAGCCTCTCCCGTCAAGAAAACCTTTCTCTCTTCCCCGTTAAAAGTAACCGGGTAACGAAGTTCCGTCTTGGAATTTAACCAGACTTTCGTACCATCAGCTAACGTCAACCGGTAATATCCCCCCACAGGAATCCGCAAGGTATTAAAAACAGGCTCGATCTTTTCATCTTTTTCCTGCACTCTCGCGTTAGCGTAATTCAACCCGTTCAAAGAATCATTTAGAATACCCGTTTCCTGCATCCCTTCAATTAATGCACCTTGTCGCGTCAGAACCACCCGTTCACCCGTTCCTAAAATCAGTTCGGCTTTTACACCCGGCACCGCTCTTTCCACTCGTGCAATCAATCTCTCCTCGTCCAAATTTCTCCATTCATCTACCGTCCGCCCGATGAAAAGAGCAGCAATCAACACGATTGAAGCCGCCACGGACCAACGCAATGTCATCCATCGCCCCTTCCGATCTACCGCGGATTGTTTCAACCGAGCCAATTCTTCCATTTCCAGATGCCCGAACTCTTCAACAGCCAACCTCTCCCTCATGGTAGCCAACTCATCCAGCAACCGCACGTGTTCCTTATCTTTCATCCACAATTCAACGGCAGCATCATCCAATTCTTCCCGATTCGTCAATATCTGTCCGGCAAACTCTATATCTTCATCACAATATCTCATGATTATTTAAATTTTACAATAACACAACAACACCCGTGAAATGGGTGACAAACAGCTACAATTATTTTATATTTTTCTTTCATTCCGACCAACCGACTATAACAATCTGTTATTCATCAAAATACCCAATACTTCTCAATTCACTTCTTTCAGAAATACAACTTTTTCGGAATGGCACAAAAAAAGAATGCTCCTTAAAGCACTCTCTATTTTGAACATTTGATGTTCTCAACTCATTTCTTATACTTCTCCAATGATTATTTTAAAGTGAACATCAGCAACACCACATCTTCCCGCAACTCGTTTCTCAAGAATTTCAATCCGCGGGATATATGAGTTTTCAAGGAATTTACACTGATCTCCATCTCGTCCGCCACGTCTTTATATTTCCGTCCCTCGACAAAACATTTCATCAATACTTCCCGCTGCTTCTCCGGCAATTCAGCCAATTTTTCATTCAATCGGTTTAGTCGTTCCTCGTAAACTCCCAGTTCTTCACCTGCATTCTCCAATAAATCCGATACCTCCCTCTCGTTCATTGCTATCACCCGTAAATGCTTCAGATAATTCAACGCGTAATTCCGGGCTAAAGTAAATAAATACGATTTCATGGAGTAGGAAACATCCAGACGCTTCTTGTTTCTCAACAAGGCAAAAAATACATCATGAACGATATCTTTCGCCACCTCCTCGTCATTCACGTAGCTACATACAAATCGCATCAAATCTTGGAAATAAGATTTGAATAAATCTTCAAAAGTGCTATCATTAAAATCAATATTCCCCATGTTTGTATGTCTCAGTAACAATCACATGTCACCACAAAAGTAAACTTTTTTCGGATACGACAAACAAACATTTTTATATTTCACGCGAACAACCGCTATTCCTCGACATTCTCCATCACGATAGAATCACGGATTTCCCCGCTCACCAGCAATAACGACAATTCCGAAACCTTTGCCTGATATATAGCCGACAATTTCCGGTCTACGGCATCAATATAACTACGTTGAAATTCCCGGAACTCGATTCCCGAGAGAGAACCGATCTTGTATTTTTCCAAAGCCGCATCCAGATTTGCCGCCGCAACATCAGCACTCTCGTTTTCGAAATTCACCATTAACAAGTTGTTCTCGTACGTGTTATACAACAACGCCAAATCCCCGAGCATCTCTTTTTCTGCCTCTTGGTATGAAAGCTCGGTATTCTCCAACTCGATCTTCGCGTTTTTAATCTTCGTACGATTCTGTAAACGACTAAAAATAGGTACGTTCAGCGAGAAGCCCCAGTAAAATCCGTTCGTCCTGTTTAACGTGGTCACAGAAGACGGTGTATCCGTTTT
The DNA here is from genome assembly GCF_959596855.1 of uncultured Butyricimonas sp. Classification (NCBI taxonomy): domain Bacteria; kingdom Pseudomonadati; phylum Bacteroidota; class Bacteroidia; order Bacteroidales; family Odoribacteraceae; genus Butyricimonas; species uncultured Butyricimonas sp. Next base: position 74 of record NZ_CAUFYA010000049.1, on the reverse strand, counting down.
ATTATAGTTATACCCGGAAGTAAAATCCAACGTGGGGAACTAAACAGCCCGTGTTTTTTTCAAATCCAATGCCG
>NZ_CAUFYA010000048.1:0-41556 GCF_959596855.1 uncultured Butyricimonas sp. | reverse complement strand
ACTACTGTCAGCCTTGAATGAAGACTGATTCAAATTCTGATTACAATAATTGCTCATTTTTTCTATGCGAAAATCTTTCTTGTCAATTACACAAGACATAGTCTTGCTTGTATATGGAGCTTTTTGAGCCATCATTATATTTACATCTACTGTTGCACTATCAAACACTTTATAACCACTAAAATCAATAAGGCAAGTCGGATTAGTATGTTCGACAAAATATCTGCGCATAGCCTCTCCATAGCCAGCACGCATCCATTTATTGGATGTTATGAACGAAAGCTGCCCATCCGGCTTCAGAATATCTATTCCTAGTTCGTAAAATAGACAGTAAATATCTCCTGTTCGCACGTACGTTTGATAGTTCATCAGTTCAAGGGTATCAGCTTCTTTACCCATTTTCTGCAACTGGATATAAGGCGGGTTGCCTATAATGAGGTCAAAACCGATAAAATCTCCATCTTCATTCAGTATTTCTGGAAATTCCAGCCTCCATTCAAAAGCACCGAGATATATCTTATTGGTTTTAATTTCCTCAAAATAAGCCTCAAGTATAGCAATTTCTTCTTTTAGTTTTTTCTTTTCTTTCTGTCGGTTTTTTATTTCTTTGGCAGAAAGTTCAAATAATTCTGGGCTTTCGAGGTCTATGACTTTTCCACGTTTATCATTTAGCAGTTTGCGTTTACGGTCTTTTTTGTCTACCTCTGTTTTCAACGTAGACTTAATAGATGCAATTATACGAGAGATCTCCTTTTTTCTTTCTTTATTAGGAGCATTCTTGTAATCAGCTACAGCTTGTTTATATTCTTGGATATTGATTTTCGATTGTCGTAGAATTTCTTTTATATTCGTGTCAACATCGAAGCGATAAAGGAGTGAATTTCCACACTTTATATTGATATCGATATTGGGTAAGGTCTCAAGGTCTATATAGTTACTCTCTTTTGTGTAATGCGAGTTTTTAAGTAATTCAATCCACAGCCGTAGACGGCATATCATAACTGAGTTTAGATTGATGTCAACTCCAAACAGGCAATTTTCTATGATGGTTTGCTTTTCGGAGAATAGAGCCTCTTGAATCCGTTGACTTTCAGGATTCCCAGGGATGTATTCGAATAGATTACCGTCGGAATCAGATATAATTAATTCGTCATTAGAAACTTCAATAATGTAATCCTGTTTCTTAATTCTTTTGCCTTGCCGATCAGTCAGGATACCGAGTTCATATTTTACATTAATAATTTCATTGAGAGCAGATACAAGAAAGTGGCCTGATCCTACCGCCGGGTCGCACAACTTAATGCTATTGACTGCGTCATTAGCTTTTGTTATATCGTCAATATCTTTATTATACAGGTCGTTCCACGTCTGACAATTCCAGCCGAATACTTCATTAAATTTTTGTATAACAACCTGCCTGATAGATTCTCGGCACATATACATTGTAATAAACCCGGGAGTAAATACCGAGCCATCTTTATGGCCGTTGATCTTTTCGAAAATAAGACCCAATACGGAAGCATTTATAAGAGTTTTCGATTCATCTTGTACCCCCTCTGTGCCTTCACTGGCAAAATCATAAGCATCAAGAAACTCCAGTAGATAGCGTAACGCCGGTAGTTTCTTGTATTTGGGTTTATGTTTTTTGTCTTTCAGAACAGTACCTGAAAATATTGAAAGCTCTAGATTGGGTTGCAGGTTGCTTATCCTGATAGTTGCATCTTCCAATTCATTTACTTCAAATAGCGAACTATTCAGGTAAGGAACGTGGCTATATTTTTTTTGAATGGCTTTATTTCTTTCCGATTGATGACGAGCTAGTACTTGAAAGAAAAGTTTATTCAATTCAGCAAAATTCGGGATATTCTCTGGACTCATGAAAGCATAACACTTGTTACCTTTATGGTATTTAATTAGTTGTGCTTCCATCAATTTGAGGAACAACACACGATTCATCCAAGTGATATTCAACTGAAGAGCTACATTGAAAAGCTGCTCGTCCCCTGTTACTCCATAAGTATGTAGATTAGGTATATTATCAAGTTGGTCTTCCGAGTCGAGAATGGTTATCGTGTTCTCTATCAGCGAAGCTTCTTCTCGGTCTTTTCCCTTTCGACGGTCGATTATCTTTTTGCCGCCGTCAGCAACTTCTTCTAGCCCCATAATATGCAGTAACTCATTATAGAAGTTTTTGTCTAAAGAGTTACTATCATTTTGAAAAGACAACTTCAATAAATGAGTAGGGCTAAATATCTTATAAAGCTCTATTAGTTTCCGTTTTTCTGTTGAATTGGGAGAGTTTAGATATTTCACATAATCGCGAATATTAAGATATGTGAACTCAATCTGGTCCTTAATTTTTTCTATGTATTTTGGAGCTATCTCCTTGTAAAAAAAGTCCGTGTTGGAACTAACTTTACGATCATCTGCGAAATCTCGATATTCTTTAAGTAATTGTTTGTCTGCATATAACAGACGCTCAAATTCTTGAGCATCAAAGAAGAAATGTTCATATATGTTTGTAATAGCGAGGTATTTAAGATCTGTATTTTTTTCATCGATACGTTCTCTTAAATAGTAAAGCAGTAACTCGTACATAGCTTTGCGATTAAGGTTTGTACGGGTAATCATCTCATGGACATTTGTTGGCTTTTTTACCTCGTAAAGCACTCCAACCGGTGTTGTAGCATCTTTCCCAGAGTGAATAGTCAAATCGATTCTGCCTTTCTGTGCAACAAGAAAATCAGGGAAATAATAGGTGTTTTTCAAAAAATCCATAAAGTGAACTTTTGTATTTTCCTCGCTTTCTTTGTCGTCAATAATGGTCAATAAGCTGTTAAGATTATGTTGGAATTTAGCGAATTCTTCGGCTGTAATTTTTAATTGGCGATATGCTTTATTTAATGTTTGGGATAGTTTTAATGCCACCATATCTGTCTAATATTAAATGTTTACAAATATAGTGATTTATTTAGGGGGTGCTGAATAATTCTCCTCACATTTTTCGTTTAACATGCCATTTTTAGCTTTTCTTGTAAATATCATAGACTTAGAATCTTCTTTATTCCAAGCACAAAATGTAAGAAATGGTTGTTTCTAATTATGGCTCAATAGGAAAATCTGTGTGTGAAAAATAACTTTCACACACAGATTTTCCCCCGTTTCTTTTATTTTTGCTTTCTAAAATGTAAAATGTCATGACGGCTTTAGAAGAACTTGTATCTTTAATGTTCCCAGCAGGTTTGCTGGATTATTTTGTAGTAACCCGTGTGAGTAAAACGCTATCGGTTACCAGGTTTACCTTGAAGAGAAAAAAGAAGTACCTTCCCCTTATCCACCCGGGGAGTATATTTGCCACGGTTTTCATGACAAGCAAGTGATCCATGATTTTCCTTCACGTGGAAAGTTTTTTGACCTAGTGCTCAAACGTCGTCGTTGGAAGCATGTTGAAACGGGCAAAGTCATATCCCGTGATTGGAATCTCGTGGCCCGAGGGAGTTCTTTATCGAGAGAGTTCTCGGATTTTTTAAAAGGAACACATCGATAATCACCCTGTAAGCATTCAAAGCGTGGCCCGTCACTATCACTTGCCCGGCGATCAATTACAAGAGCAATACAAGAATCCCAGGAGTGATTTTCGCTCCTGGGCTCAGCTGTTTCACGCCGAGGATTGGCTTCTTTTTCCCGGTAACGTTGGTCCGTTCTTGAGTATCGATGAAACGGATGCCGGGGACCTTCGAACGATCATCACCAACAAGTAGGCTCACGGTCGTAAGGGTAGCATCGTGGCAATCGTGAAAGGTACCCGCGCGGAAGACGTGTCATCGGTTCTATTGAAGCTTCCCCGCCGCCTTCGTTACCGGGTGCAAGAGATCACGTTAGACATGGCCCCAAGCATGGAAAAGATCGCCCGGGAATGTTTTCCCGCCGCCCGTCTGGTGACGGATCGTTTTCACGTTCACCAGCTAGTTCACGAGGCGGTACAAGACCCGCGGGTACAACATCGCTGGGAAGCGATAGAGAGCGAGAACGAGGCGATACTCCACGCGAGAGAAAACGGGCTCAAGTTTAAACCTGCCATGCTGGAAAATGGCGACACGTTAAAACAACTCCTGGCACGAAGCAGGTACTTGTTGTACAAGACACCGTCCTCGTGGACTCCTTCCCGGGAAACGAGAGCGGGGATATTGTTCAAGCTTTACCCGGATATCAAACAGGCCTATGAACTCGCGTTAAAACTGGGACAAATCTTCCGGAGAACCAGGTGGAAAGATGTCGCTTACACCAAGCTGGCACAGTGGTACAGGAAAGTCGAGGAAACCAAGTTCAAGGCTTTCGCTACCGTGGCCAGAACTATAGAGAATCACTATCAAACTATTTTTAATTATTTTGACAACAGAAGTACAAACGCGGCCGCGGAATCGTTTAATGCCAAAATTAAAGAGTTCAGGAGGGTATTCAGGGTATTAGAGATATTAAATTTTTCTTGTTTCGACTGTGCAAAATTTACGCTTTACATGAAAAAACACAGATTTTCCAGTTGTTCCTAAATGTTGCGATGTAGTTTGTTTTTGAATTATATTTCAGTTCCGTCTCTACCTAAAAGACGGAATAAGTCTAAACATATTCTATTTTCCTCAATTGTATGTTATATTTTCAACAAATTATTCTATTTGTGGATGAAAATGTAACAAACGCATTGCGAAGTTAGGGAAATATTTGTTCAAAAGAAATTTATTTATCTATAAATTTTAAAATTTAACAATCTGAATCTGCTTAATAATTGAAAGTGAGGATTATGCGTAATTTTGAATATTTGGCTATATGGCTGAATTTAAGTTGATATTGTGATTTGAACAAGATGTTTAGCAATTGTTTTACTATTGTTCGTTTGATACGTGTTTATTTAAATATTGAATTAATGTACTTATAATCAATCAAATAGCATATTGATATATATACTTTGAATCAACATTAATATCTAATATTGAAACTATTGTTTATCATTTGTTTATCATTATTAAAATATGACACTCATTTATGTTTGTATTCTACTTGTAATCAATATGTTATGATTTTAATTTAGACTTATTCCGTCTTTTAGGTAGAGACAGAATATTACTAAATATATACTAATTAAAATTTGAAGTTCATTAATTTAAGTAAATGACGGTTGTATGATTAAAAACAAGAGAAACCAAGAAGGTTATCGTAATCTACTAAAATTTCACGGGAACATTTTCGTGAAATTGTGGGTATTGGTGCCAAGTCCGTACGCTTGAGTTTTTGGTGGCGGACTCTATAATTTTTAAAATAAAGTGAATAAAAGACCGAATGTGTCTCCAGTAAAAAAAATAAAGGGATTTACAGGGCTTAATATTAAAATGATTTTATGAAAAAAGTATTGTTTGTCTTTTCCTGTTTGTGTTTGTTGACATCTGCTATACAAGCGCAAACGAGAGTGATAAAAGGAGTGGTTACCGCTCAAAGTGATAAGGCTTCTCTTCCGGGAGCGACTGTGCTAAATAAGACCACGAGTAGTGGTGTCGCTACAGATTTAGATGGGAAATTTTCAATAAAAGTAGCGAAAGGGGATACTTTGGTTTTTTCTTTTATCGGTTATTTGACGCAAAAGATCGTGATCAGTAACCAAAAAGAACTGAATGTTATTCTGGTGGAAGAATCAAAGCAAATAGATGATGTTATTGTTACCGGGTATTTAACTCGTAGAAAAGGGACATTGACCGGACCGGTTTCCGTTGTAGATGCCAAGCAGCTGGAATTGCTTCCTGTGCCTAATTTTGATCAGGCTTTGCAGGGACAAACTCCAGGTATGTTAGTCATGTCTTCTTCCGGAGCCCCGGGTTCTTCCGCGAGTGTGGCGATACGGGGTATAAATTCGATCAGTGCGGGTACGGCACCTCTTTATATAATGGATGGTGTTGTGGTTGGGGCTGGTGATTTTCAGGCTTTGAATACCGCTGATATTGAATCGGTAACGGTTTTGAAAGATGCTGCATCAACGGCTATTTACGGTGCACGTGCTGCGAATGGTGTTATCTTGATTACCACGAAACGGGGTAAGTATGGCACTGAAGCCCGGGTGAATTTCCGAATGCAAATGGGATGGTCGGCTATCGCTAGCGGAAAGAGCGATATGATGAACACGAAAGAGCGTTTGGATTACGAGGAACTGGTGGGTATGCATGCTAATGATCTGGCTTATGAACGTTCCGATTACGAGGGAATCGATGTCAATTGGAAAAAAGTGATTTACAATGACAACGCACCGACGAGTAGTTATGATTTATCCATTAGCGGGGGATCGCAAAATATTGCTTATTATTTGTCGGCTAATTATATGACACAAGAAGGTATCGCTCCTTTGGCCGATTTCACGCGTTATAATTTCCGTTTGAATTGGGAAGGAAGGGTAAAACCGTGGATGAAAGCCGGTGGAAACTTGACTTTGGGACACGAGAAAAATGCCCAGACGAGCACGTTGCAAAATTCAATCTTTAATCCGGCTAACGCGGCTTTGTTCATGTTGCCTTACGTGAGTCCTTATAAAGAGGACGGTTCTATCGCCAGCGTGGGTGACGGTTCATGGAAAGGGGATGCGATAAACCCGCTGGAGGCTTACGAGGCATTTGTCATGGATTTGGAACGAACCAAGACGGTAGGATCAATATTCTTGGAGTTGACCCCATGGAAAGACCTTATCGTGAAGACTATGCTAGGATTGGACGGGGGTGTGAATCATGACGTTTCCGTGAGCAAACCCTCGTATCCTTACAATAACGGGGAAGGATCCGTGAGCGGACGTTATCAACGGAACTACACGTTGACGATGACGAACACGGTGAACTATATGTTCGACTTGAAGGAGGAGCACCATTTCAATATATTATTGGGACAGGAAGCGATACAGAGCCAGACGGAACAGATGATTGCCGGAGCAAACGGGTTAAGTGACGACCGATTGACCATGTTGAGTTCCGCGATCACGCCGGTACAGGCGGATGGTTCCAAAACGGAATACTCTTTCTTGTCTTTCTTTGGTCAGGCTTCCTATTCTTTGAAGAACAAGTATTTTTTGGATTTGAGTTTGCGGACGGACGGTTCTTCCCGTTTCGGTAAGGATAATCGTTACGCGACATTCTGTTCGGCAGGTTTGATGTGGCGTATTATCGACGAACCGTTCATGAAAAAGTTCGGGGTTCTTTCTAATTTACAGTTGTTGGCAAGTATCGGAACCTCGGGAAACTCTTCTATCGGTAATTATGACCATATGGCTCTTATCGTTGGTGGTGCTTCTTATGTCGGGACTCCGGCATGGGTTCCTACCGGTTTGGGAAATGAATCGTTGACATGGGAGAAGTTACGGGATATGAATATCGGCATAAAAATCGGTTTGTGGAATCGTCTTAACTTGGATGTGGATTATTACCATAAGGTTACGACGGATATGTTGATGAGTGTACCGATTTCTATCACCAACGGGTTTGCATCTTGGTTGGATAATATCGGGAAAATGCGGAATCAAGGTGTTGATGTGCAGTTGGATGCCCAAGTATTAAAATTACATGATTTCGCTTGGAATTTTTCCGGTAACGTGTCTTATAACCAGAATAAGATTCTGGAATTGTACGGGGGACAGGATTCATACGTGGTCGGGAACTCCGGAACTATATTGAAAGTAGGAGAGAGTATGGGTACGCTTCAGGCTGTACGTTATGCCGGGGTAAACCCGGCGAATGGCGATGCGTTGTGGTATGATAAGGACGGAAAGTTGACGAATAAATATAGCACGGAAAACGAGGTGCTTTTGGGAAAAACTTCCATGGCACCGTGGTATGGCGGTTTCACGAACAGTTTTTCTTACAAGGGGATACAGTTGTCTGTATTTTTCACGTGGATCGCGGGTCGGTATATGATGAATAATACCCGGTATTTTACCGAGTCTAACGGGCGTTTCCCGACTTACAATCAGTCGACGAAAATGATGGATGTCTGGCAAAAGCCAGGGCAGATCACGGAAGTACCCCGGTATGGCGTGGTGACGGAGATGGACGAACATTTGTTGGAAGATGCTTCTTTCATGCGTTTGAAGAATTTGAGCCTATCATACAATTTTTCTCCTTCCCTGTTAAAGCATACAAAAGTGATTCAGAGTTTGAGGGTATTCGCTCAAGCGCAGAATTTGTTGACGTTCACGAAGTGGTCCGGTTTTGACCCGGAGTCCCCGGCAAACTTGTCGATAGGGGAGTATCCGATGACAAAGCAGTTTATGTTTGGTTTAGATGTAACATTTTAAGTAAAAGAAGGACATGAAAAAAGTTTTACTATATTTTATCGGGTGGTGTTTGTGCACGGGAATCGTTTCCTGTAAAGATTTTCTGGAGAAGTATCCTTACGATTCGCTCCCGCAGGAGGAATCCTTTAAGACTGCCGATGATTTTTCATTCCATTACTTGGGAGTATATTCATCCATGAAGGCTCCCGGTGGATTTACCGAGGGAAGCCGTATTTACGGTGATATCCAGTGTGATTTGTTCCAGTCCGTGGTAGCCTCGGCGGGAATGTTGTCGGGGATTTATAACTGGCAATTTAATGCCAATGACCCGGATGCGAATTCGATTTATGATGCCATGTGGTTGACTATCGGGCGTTTAAACCGGATTTTTGATAATTATCCCGCGATCAAGAATAATTCCACGGAGGATGAAATTATCTCGATGGAAATGATGTTGGGAGATTTGTTTTTTATTCGGGCGTTTTGTTATTCCGAACTGGTAAAATATTATTGTGAGGCATACGATCCCGCCCGTGCCGACGAGCAGTTGGGGATGCCTATCGTGAAGACCTTGAACCACGAGCGGAACCTACCGAGAAATACATTGAAGGAGACTTACGATTTCATGTATAGCGATCTGGATTCTGCCGCGAACCGGGTGGTGCGCACGGTAAATATTACGGATGTTCAGAACGTCAGGAATTTGTTGGTTGGGACTCAGGCTATTCATGCGTTGAGGGCACGGCTGGCGTTGTACCAACAGAATTATGCATTGGCTTCAACCGAAGCGTACACCGCTTACGAGGCCTGCGAGCAGAACGGGTTAACGCTGGCACAAAGCCGGGAAGAATACGAGTATATGACTATCGGAGACGGGCTGGGAGCAGAAGTCATCATGCTATTGGGTTTGACTCCCGATGACGTGAAGGGGAGTGTCGGTGCTTATTTCAGAAAGAGTTTCGGTACTTCTTTACAACCGGAATTTGTTCCGTCAAGAGCTTTTCTGCAAATGTTTGATGATCCGACGAATGACTATCGTTACGGGATTTTCGAGCGTCAGCGTTTGGGGTATACTCACGGGTTGGAATGGGAAGTTTGTTATAAAGACGGTCACAGTAGTCTGTTGGATAAATCTTCAACTAATCCGGCTTACCAGTCTATGCCTAAATTGTTCCGGATGTCCGAATTGGTGTTGATTATTGCGGAAGCACAGGCTTCTATGCCTGACGGAGATTTGAGTATGGCAAACAAGTTTCTGAACGCGTTGAAGGTGTGTAGAATTGAAGGATGGAAGGAAAAATCTTATTCCAAAGCACAGATACTGGATGAGGTGAAGAAAGAACGGGCGAAAGAGTTGTGCTTGGAAGGTTTCCGTCTGGCGGATCTCAAGCGTTGGAAAATGGGATTCTTGCGTAAACCGCAGCCTTACACGAACGCTCCTTTTAACGCGATAGAAGTTAAGTCTGATGATCCGAGATTCACTTGGCCGATCCCGAAACACGAGATGGACGTGAACCCGTTGATGAAAGGAAACGAAAGTAATTATTAATAATTAAACATTTCAATATGTGCATAGTAAGAAAATTCGGATGGCTCTTGGCTTTGCTGTTTATGGTAACGGCTTGTGAGGAAAAAGAGTACTTGTATAGTGATCCGACGGACTTCGTGGCGTTCAACGAAACGAATGCGCTTTTTTCTGTCGTGGATGATAAGGAAAAAAATGAGATAGAGATCACTGTTTCTTCTCCTATAGTGAGTTCTGTCGAGAGAGAATATATTATCGGGATTACTTTAACGGGAGCGGATGGGGAAGCCGTGGAAAACAAGCATTACAAAATTCCTTCCAATACGGTTGTTATTCCTGCGGGGGAACGGATAGGTTCGTTTAAAGTTATCGGTATCCCGGATTATTTGAGTTCCGAGGAAGATATGTTTGTCAATTTTACCTTGGTTTCCGCTTCAGCAGGTGAGATTGCCAATTTTAATAATGTGTTCACGTTGTATCTGTCACGTGTTTGTGAATTCAAGATGGATGAGATGCCGGGAACCTATGAAATCGAGAGTTCCTCGGTGGTTGCTTCCGGGGGGAAGATTACGTTTGAGGTTGTGCGGGGACAGGGTTCTAATGAATTGTTATTACTCCAGCCTTATGCACCGGGTGTCGATCTGACTATAAAAATTGTTCAAGATATTACCGGGGCATATACCGTGGTGATGGACGATCAATTATTGGCGATAGGCAAGAACGGTTCCTCTGAATTGGTTCGTATGTGGGCGCGCGGAACCGGAACTTGGAACACGTGTACGAAAATCATGAAACTGGTGCTTACCCCTCATCAGGAAGGTGATGGGATAGAATATATGCCGGTGACGGAGATAATTAAAAAGGTAGAATAAAATCGGGAGGTTTCACATGAAGAAGATTTTATATTTTTTATTGAGTCTAAGTTGTCTATGTGTTTTGCAGGCATGTTCGGATGATGATAATCCGAACGATGAACCGGAGCCGCTACCCGGGGGAGGTAAGAAAGGTGACTTTGCGCTTGTATTGACGGAAAAAGTTGTCCAAGGGTATAGTGCGGAGGAAGTTACCGGGAGCGGAACATATGCCGGTGTTTACTGGAATTCATTGGATTCGCTGGATATCTATCTGGTATCCAAAGGTCAGGAAGTGGTAGAAAAGGGACATCGTTTGCGTTTGTCGGGTGATGGAACCCTAGTGTCCGATACGATGAGTTTGAACGAGGGAGCTTATACGCTGTCAAAGTTGGTTTTATTTGATTATTGGGGTGGGAAAGCGATGGAGTTTGTTCCGGCTTCCGACAACAGTTTCGTCATTGAGGAGAACGGGTTCGTGGAGAAAAGCTATAAAGTCAAAAATCAGGGAATATATTCCGTGACTCGCGACAGTTTGGCTTTGGCGGCTTTAATGAAAGCCAATTTCGGGAAAGATCCTTCTGCTTGGCCGATAGATTTAACGAAGGCTCCCAGCACATGGAAGTACGTGTATTATAAAGAAGCTTTGGGAAGAATCACCGAATTGAGATTAAGTACTCTTCAGGAAACGGATAGAAATGATGGGCTTGAAGTTATTCCCGGGTGGGGTAATACCGGATTGCGTATAAAAGTGCTTCCGCAAGAGATGGAGTTGATGGATGCTTTGCAGGATATTGACCTTTCCGGGAATGATATAGAGGAAATTCCTGCTTTTTTCAAGGATTTGAGAACGGTTTACGGTGTAAAATTAGCGGGTAATAAATTGAAAGAAGTACCTGCGGAGTTGTTTGCCATGTTGCGCTTGTCAAACTTGGATTTAAGTAACAATCCGGTAGAGTCTCTGCCTGTGTTAACAGCTGCTTCTAATTTGAGGAATCTGGAGATGGTAAATTGTAAATTGACTTCTTTGGGAAGTGAATTGGCTAATTACAAGAATTTGGAAAGTTTGGATGTGCGGGATAATCAGATTACGACAGTCGGGAATCTGGCAAGCTTTTTATCCAATTTGGTACATTTGGATTTAAGCAATAACCGGTTGACGGCTATTACCGCGGAAATGCTTCCCGGCGGATTGCAAGCTTTATACGCTACCGATAATCAGATTGGTTCGTTGCCTTCCGGGTGGAACGGGCAGACAATGACAAGTCTGAATGTATCGAGAAATAAATTGACGACAATCCCGGATAATTTTATGAATCTGCCTATGTTGTCTGATTTGTTCCTGTCCGGTAATGAATTGCGGACAATTCCTTCCATGTCAGGCTTGAAGAACTTGTTGCTTGTTGATTTCAGTGACAATAAGCTGGAGTCTTTACCGGAAACAATCACGGACTGCAAGATGTTGAGATGCCTTTACTTGATGAATAATGAATCACTTGATTGGACATTACCTCAGGTGATGATAGAGCGTTATTGTAAATGTCTCACGGAGGGTGTTGATGCGGAAGGTAATCCTACAGGGGAATTAGGTATGGGACCCGAGGGGTTGTTCGTGAAATATGACGGGTGTCCCCGGGTGAAAGGCGTGCCTTCTCCCCCTAAATGTGAATACGAGGATGGTCCCGGGGTTTATTGAATATTTCGATAAGTAAGTTGCAAGAATAAACATATGTGATTATGAAAAAATGGATTGGTATATGGGTATTGCTCGTTTGTATCTTATCGTGTAACGATGAGGACGAGAAAGTAGACTCGATTGAGCTTTCGACTTCCATGTTAAATTACGGGAGTGAAGGAGGAGAACAGGGTGTCTTGATTCAAAGTTCAGCGGATTGGGCGGTGACTTCCGATGCCGCGTGGTGCTTTGTACAAGACCATAAGGAGTCCGGACAGTTTTCTGTAATTGTCTCGGAAAATGATGATTTTAACCCGCGTATGACCGTGTTGAAACTAATAGCCGGGAATTGCATAAAAGAGGTTGATATCATGCAAAAAGGACAAACCGGGAAATTGTCATTATCGGAATACAAGGCTTCGGTTTATGATTTGAATGATAATTATGCCGTGATTGTTCACGCGGAGAAGCCTTGGACGGCTACCGTGTCCGGGAATTGGTTATCTGTCGAGCCTTCCGGTGGGGAAGCGGGAACTCATTTGGTTCGTTTGCACTTCTCTGAAAACAAAATTTCTGCAGACCGGATGGGAACCATTTCTTTTGAATCCGCGGATAGTGAGAATTGTTTGTTCGAGTTAACCCAAGAGGCAGCGTTGCCGGATAGCCGGAAACAGGATAGTTTGGCTTTGTTGAAACTTTATGATGCTATCGGGGGTGACCAACTGAAAGCAGCCGGATACTTGAAAGATTGGAAAGTGGGACCGCTCGAAAATTGGGCTTCCGATATGATGAGAAACGGGCGTGTGGTAAAAGTGGCATTGAGGGGAAATATCGGTAAGAACGGTTATATCCCGGAGGATGTGAAGTATTTATCCCACTTGGAAGAATTTACAGCTTCTGCGACATTTGTCGGGGGAGAGTTACCTGATGGATTTGCGCGTTGTAAATCATTGAAAACGATAAGGATTTCTAACACTTTTGAAAGTAGTAACGGAAATATTACCGGAGAGTTGCCTAAAAAATGGTGTGCCTTGCAAAATTTGTATGAAGTGGATTTTTACGGGAACAAATTGATCGGTTCTTTGCCGTTGGAATACGGGAACTTGTCGGGATTATACTTTTTCGTGGTTTCCAATAACGAGATGTCCGGTACTTTGCCGGCAGTGTGGTCGAATATTCCGCAAATTTCAGGGTTAGAGTTAGCTTCGAATAATTTTACCGGAGAGGTTCCTGAAGAATGGACGGTATGGACGAATATAACGATACTGGATTTAGCGAAAAACAGTGGTTTATCCGGGGTATTACCCGTTGAATTATTGACGACGACCTCAAATAACGGCGGGGCAGTCCGTCTTAACGGGACTAACATTATAACGAAATAATTATGAAAAGAATGAATTTTAAAGGATGGAGTATATTATTGGGTATCATTTTGGTAACGATACTGCCGTTCGGTTGTTCTGATAGTGATAATAAAACTGATGAGCCGGTAGGACCGGTAAATGAAATCTTTGAGGTGAAGGATATCACCGAATTTTTATTTATCCAAGAAGCAGGGACTGCTACCATGAGTCTTTCTACCAACGTGAGTTGGACAGCCGTGACCACGGCAAACTGGTGTACTTTGTCAAAGATTTCGGGAAATGAGAACGAAGATATCGTGGTGTCGGTGACTGCCAATACTTCGACGGAAGAAAGACGTTGCCAGGTGATACTGAAGGGTGGAACCCGTAAATTGACATTTGATGTCGTGCAATTGGGAGAAAGTATTCAGACGGTTGTTTATGTGAACGGTGTCGAGATTCCGGACGGAGAAGATGCTAATCGGGTAGTTGTCGATTTTGAACAGAATCAATATAGATTGCATATTTTGTCGAACGTGGATTATAACGTGACTTTCATGTCCAAAAACTGGTTCCAGTACCGGGAAGCGGATGCCGGCGGGTATAGTTCCGTGGAAGATTACGAGAGACTGTATGATTTTTTGGTGGCGGATAACGAGGGTGTCAAGCGGGAAACGTCGTTCACGATTGCCCAGAAGATGGGGGATTACACTCGAACGGTCACGATAGAACAATCCCCGTGCGTGGATTTTGTACGCTTGTTCAGTGATACGGTGTACTTGGGATCGCATTATAACGTGATGGAGGTTCAGGCACGTACCAATATTTCTTGGGAGTATGAAGTTGTTGGAAACCCCGATTGGGTGAGCGAGTGGCGCACGAGGAATATTCCCGGCAATACCGGAACGTATGCATTAGGGGTTCGCAGTCATTTGTTGGCAGATGTGCAAACGAACGACAAATATACTTCCCGTCAGTTTGATTTGAAAATCAAGTATACTTCCGGGGGGACGGCGAAGGAACAGATTGTAAAAGTAATCCAGTTACCGTATAATCCGGTTACTTCGGACAGTTTGGTGTTGATGGATCTGGTGCGGTATAATTCTAACGAAAAAGTGGGTTTGCAGGTCGGTTGGACAATGGGACAACCGGTGACAAGTTGGAATGATGTTCAATTCACGACCATGCCTAACGGAGAAAAACGTATGACAGGTTTGATTATTGCATCAGGACTGATGACCCATGAACTTACGGCATCTATTGGTAACCTGACCGAGTTGAAAGAGTTGAATCTTTCTAAAAATTATTTGTATGGTTCTTTACCGGAAGAGATGTCCCGGTTGACGAATCTGGAAAAATTAAACCTTTCGACTAACTTTGAGGATGTTCCGGATAATTCTCCTTCTTTGACGAAAACGGGTATCGAAGAAATACCGGCTGTCGTTTTTGAAAAATGTGTTCTGTTGAAAGAGTTGGATATCAGTGTGAATCGTCTTCGAACGCTCCCGGAGAGTATTAAAAATCTAGTGATATTAGAGAAGTTTACTTGTGGTATTCAGCCTGAAATGAGTGGATTTCCGGTAGAGGCGTTCCGGAAATTGACACATATGCGTGAATTGGAAATTAGCGATATCCGTTTGTGGGAAGGAGATTTTTTCGATTTTGTTTTTGATATGCCTTACCTTGAGAGAATTTCATTTTTTAGGATGAATTTTAAAGATAACAGTATTCCTGACCGATTTGAGGCTTTGCCTGAATTACGTGGATTCACGTGCCAGTTTACGAAGGTCGGCGGATCGTTTCCGACGAGTTTGATACAATGCCAGAATTTGGTGTCGATAGCTATAAGTAATACCCATATATCCGGAAATTTGCCAATTAACTTAATGAATTTGAAAAAGTTACACTCGATAGATCTTAGCGAGAATGATTTTACGGGTACGATACCTGAGAGTTACGCGGAGTTCGGGAATGATGTGGGGGCTTCATCTTCACGGGGAACTTACACGAATTTGTTCCTGATGGGGAATCGGTTGAGCGGGAAAATTCCGGAAGCCGTGAAGTCGTCTAAGATGTGGAGTTCGAAACGTTGGAAACCGGAGACATTTATCTGTCCCCAGCAGGATGGTTATGGCCTTGAGGATTGCTCTTCCCAAGAATGATTTTTACTTCCTGAGAAATGAATGACTCAAAAGAATGAAATATGAGAAAGAATATAATAGCGAAATATGCATTCCTTGCTTTAGTAAGTTTACTGTTGGGATGCGATGATAGTGACGATGTGGAGTCTGTTTTGCCCGAATCGGAATTGAGCGTTAATCCGGAAGAGATTGTGTTTCAAAAAGAGGGAGGAGAGACTGCTATGACTATTTCCACGAACCGGGGATGGTGTATCGGGAAGGATGAAGGTACATGGTTTAAGGTCGACGGGGAGAATACGGGTGTCGGTGGTGAGCACTCGGTGAATTTTACCGCGACGGAAAATGTCGGAACGGAAAAGAGAGTTTCTAAAATAACCGTACAAGCCGGGACGAAAAGCCAAGAATTGAACGTGACTCAATTCGGTTCCGAACCGGATATGGTGATACCGGAAAAAGAGATTACGGTGGAGTATAATATCGGTGAAAGAGCCGTGGTGATACATAGTAATGTTGAGGTCGAATTGACTTCCGCCGCGGAGTGGATCACGCTTTCCGCGGGCTATACTTTGAATTCGACCCAATTTATGATGAATGTTAAAGATAATCCCGGCGAAGAGCGCCGGGGTATCCTGACAGCGAAAGTAGGAGAGAAGGAAGAAACGATCACCGTTATTCAGAAGGCATGGGAGGCGAAGATTAGCCTGAGTGCCGAAATGTTGTCAGTCGGAAGCCAGAAAAGAACAGGTTTGGTGATGCTGAGCACAAGCGGAGATTGGACTTTGGAATTTGAGGATGAGAAGCAACCGGATTGGATCGTGGATGTGCCTGTGTCCGGGGGGAAAGGTGAATCCGAATTACTGTTTACTTTTAAACAGAATGAAACGGATGCTGTTCATCGATGTCGGGTGATTATACATTGTGGAGACAGACAGGCGGTACTCGAGGTGATACAGAATAAGCCGACTCTTCGGGAACGGGATAGTCTGACTCTCATCAACATTTATAATCATGTTATTTCTCATGGTTCTACCAGTTGGGATTTTTCCAAGCCTTTGACAGAGTGGGAGGGCGTGAAGTTAAATTATGATCATCCCGAGTTACCCGTTCGCAGTTTAAATTTCGGGAATTGGACCTTTGACCAAGTTCCGGCGGAAATAGGAGATCTCGACGAGTTGAAGATACTGACATTTGCTTCCTGTACATACACGAATTTGATGTTGCCCGCAGAGATCGGAAAATTGGTTCATCTTGTCGAGTTTACATGTATAGGGAATAAAGCTTTGAAGTTACCTTCAGAGATAGTCCAGTGTGTGAATTTGGAAAAAGTGGTTTTCATGGGCACGTTCCAAAGTGTTGGCGGGAATACGGTCATGCAGGGTACGGAGATGTCAAAAGACCTGTGCAAAATAAAAAAATTGAATTGGATTTCTTTTGAATCGACAGATATCTGCGAGTTGCCGGAAGAGTTGGGAGAAACGAATATAAGTTATTTGCGTGTAGAGACGGGAAAACTGACTCAAATCCCCTCCTTCTTGGGTAAGATGCAGAAATTGACTTATCTGACTATTCGGAATTGTGATATAGAGGGAACTATTCCTCCCGAGATTTTTGATGCCCCGCTATTGAAAAGTTGTATTTTGAGCAAGAGTCGTATTAAGGATGTGTTCCCGATGGCTGCCTTTAAAGCTCCGAAATTGTATGAATTAATTTTGGGTGACAATAGGTTGACCGGCGATCTCCCGAAAGAATTGGTTCAATCGAAAATTGTTGTATTGGACGTGAGCCAGAATATGATGGGTGGAGTGGATGCAGAGTTGGACTACACTATTCTTGAAGATCCTCGTTTCGGAAATGATTATGCTTGGGCTGGTAAAACGAATATTTGTATGCAAAGGGACGGCTACGGCTGGATTAATTGTAAGTAACAAACTAAAAATGAATTTTATGAAAAAAGGATTATTATTTACTGGTTTGTGTATGCTTGTGAGTTCAATGTTCATTTTCACGGCATGTGACGATGATGATGATGAAATCAAAATTGAACCGGTATTGAGTTTGGCAGAGACTTCTCATGTATTTGCCAACGAGGAAGGCGATTATGCGTTGGCTATTTTTGCCAATGGTGCATGGACGTTAACCCAAGAGGGCGATTGGTTCAAGGTGGATAAAACTTCCGGAAACGGTAATGCCGCCGTGAAGGTAACGGCCACGGAAAACACGACTGACGGGGAACGTAGCGGAAAAATCACAGTGAAGTCGGAAGGCTTGGCGGATCAAGTATTGCAGGTTTCTCAAAAGAAAGAAGACGTGGTGCTGAAGGTGTTGGGTGAGGACTCTTACCTGATTAAACCGGAAGGAGGAGCGATGAAGATCACCGTGGAGGCAAACGTGAGTTACACGTATGAAATGACGGAGTGGGTGAAGGTATCTCAAGGGTATGATGCGAGTCGTTCGGATATCACGTTGAATATCGAACCGAATTTCTGGGGTATTACGCGTGAAGCAACGGTAGTTATTAAGAATGCCAAGGACCAGAAGGTCGTGAAAGAGATCAAGTTGACGCAGGAGTCTGTGGTTGCTGAAATTACCGAGCGGATTTCATTTGACGGAAAGGGAGAAAAAGCAGTTACGATTGCCTTGGATGGGGATATGAGCTGGACATTGGATGAAGGCTATATGACAAGTGCTCCTTGGTTGACTTGTAGTCAATTAGATAATGAAATTATTGTAGTTGCAGAGCAGAACGATGATCCGCAACGCTATGTTCTCTTGTTGTTGGAGAACGAGGAAACCGGATTCAGAAAAACGATTCTCGTGGAACAGGAACCGTATTCAGCTATCACGATGGATTTGTCAACGGATCCCGGGACGTCAGGGACTTCCAATGTAGATATAGAAGCTACATCCGAGGAATATGCATATTATCGTTACGTGAAAAATTTATCCTCGCATATCGTGAATGTAGTTGTATCTGCCGAAGATGCGGAATGGATTCATCCTTCTTTGGATAAGAATACGATGACTATCAGCTTGGATAAAAATGAGGGAGAGGCAAGAGAAGGCGATGTTATCGTAATAGGAACGGATGCTGACGGGCGTGAGTTGATCGTGAAAGAAATTCATGTTAAACAAGCTAAAGAGGTCGTGGAGCCGTATATCAGGCTGAGTGCGACAGAGCATGTGTTCACGTTTGGAAATAGTGGGGAAACATTTGTGGTTACAGTGGATGCTAATGTAGAGTGGGAAATTTCAAAAGATGGTGATAATGGTCAACTTTCCTATGTGGTTGATGGGGATGTGATTACAATTACATATACACAATTGGGAGGACCTATTATGTATCCTTTTGAGTATAATGTTCATCGGAAAGGTATGACAGCCACAAGCGATAATTTGAACCAAAAGATAAGTGTAATGACAACTCGTCCTTAATTAAGTTGTTCGGGGATATTCTTTTGGGACATCCCTAATTACTTGTTTTGTTATGAAGTTAAAGTATTCTTCAATATTATTAATTAGTGTGGTGTCGTTATGGATGCTGGTATCGTGCTCATTCTTCCCGAAAAAGGGAGGAGTGAGCACCTTCCCTCACGAGATTAGCGGGGTCAGGTTTGACAAAGACCACTTTTCTTTTGGGGAAATGATATTCGGAGAAGAGAAGACAGATACATTGATTTTGTATAATCCTACCACGAAAACCATGGAGCCGGAATTTCGTTTTTCGGAGGACTGGATTCGTGTCATTCAGACCAAAAGGTATATAGAGCCGGGAGACACGGTGAAAGTGTATGTACGTCTTGTATCCGGGAATTGTGAAAAGTACGGAAGCTGTGTACAACGGATGGTGTTTATTCCGGATCGGGCGAGAGGCGAGTGTCAACAGCCTTTTTTGATTACCGCCGAGATTATGGAGGATTTCACGAGAATGACACCGGAAGAAAAGAGCATGGCACCGAAGATTTCGTGGGATATGACGGAGTTTGATTTCGGAGATGTGCAACAGGAACAGAAGGCAGTTCATTTTTTTAAATTGAAAAACCGGGGGAAACGTGATTTGATTATACGTCGGGTAGAGACAACTTGCGGTTGTACCGCAGTAATGCCGGAATCCCGAGTCGTGAGAGCGGGCGATTCCACGAGATTAAAGGTCGTTTTTCACACGGCGGGACGTGAAGGCAAACAATTGAAAACTATACGGGTGACAAGTAACGATTTTAGTCAGCCGAACACAATTTTGAAAATACGGGCAAATGTAGTGTGCAAACAATAATGAAATAAAAAGAATGAGAAAGAGAATAATATTTATATTATGGGGAATCGCTTGTATGGCGTTTACAGTGATCTCCGGAAAAGATTTACCCAAAGCCGAGGTGGAGACTTTAAAAGGCGAACGAATGGATATCCGGGAGGTGATGAACGATTCGCTTCCGGTGGTGCTTACTTTTTGGTCAACGACCTGTAAGCCTTGTATCCAGGAGTTGGATGCCTTGACCGAGACATACGAGAGTTGGAAAAAGGAATTTGATTTTAAGGTGGTTGCCGTGTCCACGGATGACAGCCGTGCCTCTGCACGGGCCAAGATGATGGCGGCAGGAAGAGGATGGCCTTTTATGGTGGTTTTGGATAAAAACCAGAATTTGAAACGGGCGATGGATGTTAATTCAATACCCACTTTGTTTATCGTGAACCGGGAGGGAAAAATCATATACACGCATACCGGGTACACGCCGGGGAGCGAGTTGGAGGTGTATGAAAAATTGAAGGCGTTGAAGGTTGCCGACGAACAAAAGCAGAAGACCGTTGAATTAGCTAAAAAATAGACGAATGAAAAAATATTGTTATTTGGGGATGCTTTTGTCTGTGTTGGGAATAAATACGGTTGTTGCCCAACAGGTTTCTCGCGAAGGTTTTCTGTCGGGGAGTTTCGAGACGAATACGATTTATTATCTCCCGGATAGTAAAATCAAGGCGGAAGCCCCGGACGACCGTTTCGGGTCGAACAATTACTTGAAATTTGATTACAGGCTCGGGAAGTTCGCCGCGGGATTGATGTACGAGGCGTACTTGCCGGTTTTGCAGGGAATGCCCGGAGAATTGAAAGACGGGAAAATCGTATTCAAGTATGCGATGTTTGAAGATCGGGGATTGAACGTCCGGGTGGGTGATTTTTACGAACAATTCGGCAGCGGATTGTTGTTTCGGGCTTATGAGGATCGTACTTTGGGATTGAATACCTCGATTGAAGGAGTCCGGCTGCTGTATCACTATGGGGATCTTATTACCTTGAAGGGAATATACGGGCATCCCCGCAAATATATGGATCGGGCGGAAAGTCAAGTCCGGGGAATGGATTTAAGTTTGAATCTTTCTTCTTTATTTGACTTGCAACAATCGTTTCTGACGTTGGAGGGAAGCTTCCTAAGCAGATATGAACGTTATACCGGGACTTCGGAAGACGTGGATGCCAGCGTGGACAGTTATTCTTTTCGATTGGGATGGGAATATAACGGTTTCACGTTGAAAGGTGAGTTGGTGAAAAAGACGGGGGATGCCGCTTCTTACAATGATTGGAAAAACAAGAAAGGAAATGCCGGATTGATGGAGATCGGGTATTCCGGCAATAATCTGGGTGTACTTTTATCCGGGAGACGATTGGAATTCATGGAATTCCGTTCTTCCCGCGACGCGATCGGTATCGGCGAGGGGATTAACTATCTGCCATCGCTGACAAGACAATACACGTACTCCCTTGCCAATCTGAATCCCTATGCCACGCAAGGAAATGGTGAGATCGGGGGACAGGTAGATTTTTATTATAATTTTCCCCGGGATTCGAAATTGGGAGGAAGAAGAGGTATGAAAATAGCATTGAATTTCTCCACGTATTATGATTTGAAAGCCAAGAAAGACGGGGATGGATTTGAGGTGTTGGATTTCGGGGACGAATTGCTATTCCGGGATTTGAGCGTGGATATCACAAAAACTTTAAGCCCGAGTTTCAAGTGTATTCTGATGTACGCCATGCAATCTTTTAATCCTCTGATAACCGGACATAAGCCTGCAGAGTGGAAATCCAATCTTGTCGTGTTGGACGTGACTTATAAGTTGAATGTAAAGAACTCTTTCCGTTTGGAGTTACAACATTTGTGGACGGAACAGGATCAGAAAGAGTGGATGGCTGGATTGTTGGAATATAATATGGCTCCCCGGTGGAGTGTCTTTGCTTCGGATATGTATAACTACGGGGACACGGATTTGCATTATTATTCCGCGGGAGTCAGTTACGCGGTATCCCGTACACGGGTGGCATTGAATTACGGGCGTAATCGTGCCGGCTATAATTGTTCCGGGGGAGTGTGCCGGTTTGTCCCTGCCTACACGGGCTTTAACTTGTCATTAACAACATCTTTTTAGTTATGAAAAAATGGTATAGCATTATTATTTCTTTGGGCGTGTGTATCCTGTCTGTCGCGTGTAGCAGCAGCAATGATGAAAAGGAGAAGGACGAGTTGGTACTGAAAGCCGATAAAGAGGTATTATTGGCGGACGGGAAAGATTACGCTACTTTTTCCGTGTTTTATAATGGCGAGGATGTCTCGGCATCCAGCGTTATCGCCGTGAATGCGGAAGCAGGCTCTTTGAAGGGGAATGTCTTCTCTACCACAAAAGTCGGTTCCTATCTTTTTCAAGCCACCTATGAAGGAAAGAAATCCAATAACGTGGACGTGCAAGTGGGCGGGGAAACGGTATTCCGGAAGAATATACTTTTCCAGATGTTCACGAGCGTGGATTGTCCTAATTGTCCTGCCAAAAAAACGTTATTGAATTCTGTTTATTCTTCATTCCCGGAAGAAACATTTATCGTTAGTTATCATGGAAACTTGGGTGTGACCAATCCGTTTGCCACGACAGAATCCCTGAATACCTTGAATTTCTTGTGGGATGAATTGGGAAGTAAAGGACATTTTGCCCCTGCCTTTTATGATTATATCGATCAGATCAATGCCCATAACATGAAAGATGTGGTGAAAAAGCGGTTGACCGTGAAAGGTGAGCAAGGAATTGCTTTGTTTACTTCTCTGGAAGGGAATAAGGCTAAAGTGAAAGTCAAGGTTAAAACTTTGGTTCCTTTGGATGGTGATTGTCGTTTGGTTGTATTGATAACCGAAGATAATTGTATGTATGCGACAACCCGGTATGATAATATTTTCCGGTATTGCCTCACGGATTTGAAAGGGGACAAGATCACGAGTCTTGCCGCGGACGAGGAATGGGAGAAAACTTATGAAAAGGAGATTTCTTCGGATTACAAGAAAGACGAGATGATGGTTATCGCTTATCTGGTGCGTTACCGGGGAAGCGAGAAAGAGGCGGTGAATTGCCAAGGGGTGAAACTTGGAAATGAGCGGGATTATCTGATGCAGGCTTATGATGCGAACAGAAATCCATGGAATGAAGTAGAATAGTTTAATTTTAAAAGAAATGAAAATGAAAAAAAGTGTTTTGTGTTTGTTGGCAGTTGCTTTGATTGTGTTAGTGAATGCCTGTGGAGGAGGAAGTGAAGGAGATGGACCGGATCCGAGTGAAAAAGGATTGGTATTCAGCGTGGATAAGGATACGATTTATAAATCCGGGGATGACAAGGCAGTATTTACGGTGAAATACGACGGAGTTGACGTGACCTCTAAAAGTCGGATATTTGAACGTACATCGGAAAAATTTCTTGACGGGAATGAATTCGGAACTACAAAATTGGGTGAATTCGTATTCACGGCAGAATATCAGGGAGAAGTTTCTCAAGAGATAAAAATAGCCTCAGTCGAGGAGGAATATTACCAGGCGAATTTGTTGCTTTTTCATTTTACAAGTACCTATTGTATGAATTGTCCCCGGATGATTTATAGTATCAATGCGGCACGGGAAAAAGCTCCGGGAAGATTGATTAAAATTTCCTTCCACGGTCCTATGGAAGGGGATGATCCGATGCAGTTGAAGCCATACGCGGAACCCTTGATGAAAAAATTCAATTGTTATCTGACTTATCCGGTTGGCGTGTTGAATGGAGTGAGATGGTGGAATGAAGCCAAGGGGTTCGAGGATATGCAATCTTTTTTACCGGATAAAACGGATATCGGAGTGGCATTAACGACTCGGATTGAAGGTGATAAAGCATATATCGACATGAAGGTGAAAACGATGCGTATATATGACAAATCTTGTCGGGTGGCAGTGGTGCTTGTTGAAAATGGTTTGAATTACGAGCAATTGCAGGATGATCTTTCTTGGGATAAAACTTATATCCATGATGATGTGGTGCGGCGTTACTTGACGGACGTGCTGGGCGATCCTTTGGAAGAAGGTGAACTGAAGGTAGCTAAATTGCTCACGAAATCCTACACGTATGATATTTCTCCTTTGTTGGTACGCGATGAGGTGGACGTGGTCGCTTATATCATGAAAAATGACGGAACCGTGTTGAATTGTACGAGGGTGAAACTGGGAAAGAGTGTGGATTTTCAGGAAATAGAATAATTTCAGGATTATGTTGAAAGTATTTATTTGTCTATTATTCATCATTCCGTCCTGTATTGTTTTTGGACAGGAACAAGCGGTCGTGTCGACCGCTGTTCCTTTCTTGAATATAGCCCCGGATGCCCGCGGCGGAGGAATGGCGGAAACCGGAGTGGCAGGTCGACCGGACGTGTATTCCATGTATTATAATGCTTCCCGCTATGCTTTCGTGAAGGAGCGAGGGGGTGTGGCGTTTAGTTATTTACCTTGGATGAGAAATCTGATTAAAGGACAAAATCTATTCTCGCTGAACGGGTATTACTGTTTGGGGGAGAAGCAGACGATAGCGGCAGGAATCCGGTATTTGAAAGGAGATGATTTTGCCGGGACAGGTGCGACAGGTGAATCGGCAGGTAGTTTTTCTCCCTCGGATTACGTGCTGGAAGCCGCATATAGCCGGAGATTCGGACGATGTTTTTCAGCCGCGTTGACGTTTAAATATATCCGCACGGGGTTGGGAGAACTGAAAATGCCGGATGCGGACGGGTGCGATCCTTCCGGTGCTGTTGCTTTTGATATCTCGTGTTTTTATCAAAAAAAAATGGACGGTATATGGCTGTCGGTTTGGCGTGTAGGGGTGAATATCTCGAATATCGGCTCCAAAATAGCTTATATGACCGTGGGGAAGGAGGCTTATTTACCGGCAAATCTACGTTTGGGCGGCGCGTACGAGATGCGGGTGAATTATTGGCACCGGGTATCTGTTTCATTGGATATTAACAAGTTAATGGTGAGAACGTATGATCCGGACAAAAAGGATGAAAGCGTATTGAAAAACATAGCGGGTTCTTTCGGGAACGAAAAATTCTTGAAAAGTATCGTGTGGCAATTGGGAGCGGAATATGAATGGCGGGAGTTATTGGCGGTGAGGGCAGGATATTTCCATGAAAGCGAGATATACGGTTACCGGCAATACCTGACTTTAGGAGGCGGGGTTGCCCGGAAAGGTTTTATGCTGGATGCTTCCTATCTGTTCCCGACCGGAGAGAAAGATGCGCCTTACAAGAATACATTCAAGTTGTCATTAGGCTATTGTTTCAAGTAACCCGAGGTTTTACAATTCAAAAATAACTACATGGAAACACACAGGTTAATGAATTTGGCACGCGGGGGAATGTTTGGCATTGCATTCCTGTTTTGTATCGCTTGTCAAGATAAAAATATAATATCGGGAACAGAACCGGATTCGTCCGCGGATGGACTTGCAACAGGGGTTGTTTACGTTCAGTTTCAACGGGAGCAGGTTGCCGCCTACGCGAGCGATGACGGTGGCAATCGGACAGTCGGCAAATGGGAAAACGTGAATATCAAGCGTGTCTTTCCGCCTGCCGGTAAGTTCGAGGAACGTCATAAAGCGTTCGGGTTGGATTTATGGTACAAGATAGAAGTACCGGAAGGTACACGGGCACAGGATGTGGTGGATTATTTTTCCGTGCAGGACGGTGTTTTGGAAGTGGCGGAGGAGCGGGTTATACCGGAGCCTATGCCTTTACCCGTGACTGTATCGGCACTCGGTCGGGGAGAGGGGGAGAGCTTGCCGTTCAATGATCCCTACTTGGGGAAACAATGGCATTATGACCGGACCGGGAGCGTGGAAACTGCGGATAACGCACATATCGGTTTATTCAAGGGATGGGAAGTAACCGGAGGAAACCGGGACGTGATTGTTGCGGTTTTGGATGTTGGCGGGGATTATCTTCATGAAGACTTGAAAGATAATATATGGATTAATGAAAAGGAATTGAATGGAGTAGCCGGAACAGACGATGATAACAACGGTTACACGGATGATATTTACGGGTACAATTTTGTCGCGGGTTCGGGAACGATCAGCCGCGAGGATCACGGTACTCATGTCGCGGGGACAATTGCGGCTGTGAATAATAACGGGATTGGCGTTTGCGGTATTGCCGGAGGAACGGGTAAAGGAGACGGCGTGAGGATTATGCTGAATCAAGTGGGTACTTACACGGGGGGAGTGACTCAAAATTGGGAAGCTTTGGCTAACGCATTTGTGTATGCCGCGGATAATGGTGCTGTTATTTGCCAGTGTAGCTGGACTTTTCCTTATTCCAACAGTCTTTTGAAGCAAGGCATCGAGTATTTCGTGGAAAATGCGGGTTCCAGCGAGGGGAGTCCTATGCGGGGAGGAATGGTTGTCGTGGCGTCAGGCAATGACGGTCGGCACACGGATACTTACCCGGCAAGTTACGAGGTTTGTATCAGTGTCGCTGCCGTGACGAACCAAGGAAAAAAAGCTGCTTATTCGAATTATGACGAATCCGTTGATATATCCGCACCCGGCGGAGAGAAATCTCCCTCGGAATTTGGTATTTTCAGTACGTTGGCGAACAATAAATACGGGTATATGAATGGGACTTCTATGGCGTGCCCTCACGTGAGCGGTATTGCGGCGTTGATTGTTTCAGCCCATGCTGGTAAAGATTTTACCGCTGTCCGGTTAAAGGAAATTTTATTGGAATCCGTAATGAGTATTGAAGATACAGAACCGGAATATGCACCCTTGATGGGGAAAGGGGTTGCTCGTGCCGATCTGGCTTTATGGAAGAATGACGGGGTAGCACCGGAAAAGGTGAGTGATTTGCAATTCAAACAGGAAAATGAAGGGTATTATCTGGTGTGGAGTAATGCCTCGGATCAGAATGACGGTTCTCCCCGAAAATGTAATTTGTATAGAAGTGATCAACCTTTGAATGCTGCTGATTTAGACCGGGCAGAAATGGAAGAAATAGATTTACGGGGCAAGGAAGCGGGAGAGAGGATTACAGTAGAACTTCCTAAATCCGCAAATAGAAATACGATAGATTATTATGCTTTGACAAGTGCGGATCCGTGGGGGAACGTTTCCGGTTTGTCGAACGTGGTAGAAATTCGTTGGGCTCAGGTATTACCGGAGGAAGAACCCGAGCCGGAAAAGCCTGAGACACCGGAAAAGGGCATCGTTGTTTACCCGAATCCTACAACCGGCATATTAAATGTGAAATGGGGAAGCGCACAAGGTGCGAAGAGTGTAAACGTGTATGATTTAATGGCTCGGCGCGTATTCACGAAGATATTGAGTAATAATAAAAATTCCGGTGAAGAAACGGTGGATATATCCCGTTTACCTGTCGGACGTTACGTGTTGAAATTCAGCAGTGATGAAGGGGTTCAGGCTGTGAATGTCATTAAGATATGAGCTTGATTTGACGAGCTGAATGAGTGTGTTTTTTTTTCATAATTTGTTTGCCGGGGGAGAATGATCCGTTGGGTTGTTCTCCCCCTTTTTTACAAGCTTATTTTAGGAGGAATAAAAATAACAAGGTGTAGTTGGAAAGTAGGGTGTTTAATTAATAATTTAAAAATTTACAGTATGAAAAGAGTGAATTATTTTATCATGATTGTTTTTTGTGGATTGTCACTTTGTGGATGCGAAAAAGTAGAAGAGCAAAAAACAGAAAATGCAGTTGTTACTTATGAAACTTTGGAAAAAGAGTATGGGATTCATTTTACTGAAGTTGAAAATGATGGTACAGATGCTGTACCGATGTCATTGAATGAATTAAAAATGTTTTTGGAAAGTTTAGAAAAATTGAATGGGAAAAAAATTGAAGCAAACGTAACTAGAGAACCTGCTTTATCCCGAGGTGAAGCTTCATTTGTAGGTTCAATAGTTCGAATAGAAGAAGGGAATATAAATCTTGGTAGATTAGTTAAAATTAGGGTAGATTATTATCAGGAGGGGAAGTATTTCTATACCTATGTTTATGAGCAAAGTAGTGGTACTACATTATATCGCGGTACAAGAAACACAAAAGTTCATAATTTGATGTATGGAGGTGTAATATATAAATCTTTTGAAGAAAGTAATTGTACTGTTAATATAATAAATGGTTCACAAACGACAACTATAAATTTTAGATTACAAGTAGATTGGGATTTAGATACTGATCACGCAGAGTTTACTTTGTTTACTTTATTTATGTCGTAGATTATGAAAAAGTATATTTTTTTGATTTTTACTCTTGTGTTTTTGGGATGTCAGGATGATAATGAGCAAACTTTAGATTTAGATGCTACAAGTTATTCCGACACTCAACTGGAGCTATCTCTTAACGGAATACAGCTTGAGGGACGAACCGTAAAGATAAATCCTGAAAAAGGAACAAAAGCAGAACTTTATTTGATGTCGTTATTACCCGGAGAAAAAGAAACCAAAATCTTTGTGGTGGGAGAAAAAAATGAGATGGGAGTGAGTATTTACGGAAGTGATGAAAACAAGGATCGTACTCTTTCAGTTGTAGGAGAAATCAAAGATGAAAAACTCTCGTTACAGGCAGATGTAAAGATACATTCCGAAATTGTAGGTAAGTGGAAATTGCCTTCCGGAAATCAAGTGCCGACAGATAGATTGAATAACTCTGCTGTCTATGTTGATTTGGTTAATAAGGAGATGAAGTCTATTCAATTACCGGTTTTTCTTTATAACGGAAATGTGGATACCAATAATAAACCTATTTATGATTATCCTCAGACAGCTTTCATAGAAGATCCGGGTGATGGGAACGGGCGTTGGTTTGCAGAATGTGTAATGAACGGAGCTCTCTCTAATTTCTATTCATCTTTGCTTCCTGGAATCGAGTTTAGGGCTAACGGTCATGTTCAATTTACAATCGTACCATGGAAGGGAGAAGAGCCAATAATATTACCTGATGGGTTTATTCGTTATGGTATTTATGATGGGAAAATTTGGTTCATGGTTGAAAATGCAGAAAAAAATGCGAATGTCGGAATTGCTTTTCTTTTGAAACAAAAGGACGGGAAAGCTAAAATTGCTATTGATAAATCATTATTGAATACATTTATTGAACTTTCTCCTTATTTGAAGGCTTTATTGAATTATCAGAATAAGGTAGATATGTTTCAGCACGGAAAAGCAACCGAAGAATCCGTACAGATTTTTGTAGATAAAGATATGGTTGATTTATTACGTTCTGCTGAATATTTTGAATTAGGGATCAATTTGTTACCGGTTCAATAGCGAATGTGTGAATTATAATCCGACACACTAAAATGTGTGTTTTTTTCATAATTTGTTTGTTGGGGAGAATTTTACATGTTATAAATTTTCCCCATTTTTATGTGTATTAGATAAATAGAAAATGTATTTTTTTAGCCTGTCGGGGAGGGCGTTTCATAAGACATAAAAATAAGAAGTCTTATGAATAAAATAGATAATAGTATAGATCATCATGATCCCTTTGGATTTTTCGTGCGTCAAGGGGATTTTCAGCGAAAATGTTATTATTCGGAGATCCTGTGGGTGGAGGCTGACCGCTGTTATAGTGATATTTACCGGAAGGGAAAATCTCGGATTTCCGTGGTGCACCCGATGGCGTCGGTAGAACAGATGTTGCCGAAAGAGTGGTTTATGCGGATACACCGCAGTTATATCGTGAATCTTCGTTTTGTGGACGGTTTTGTTGGAAACTCGGTATGTATCGGGGAGAAGATGTTACCGATCAGTGCGCCATACAAGGAGAATTTGTATGCTTATTTTCATTTTTTGGATTCATTGAGAAGGAAAAAATGAGGGAATAAGTCGTGATTATTTGAACAAATAAATAAACCTGTCTTGTGGGATGCCTTGCCGACAGGTGAGGCATGGGGATGCAATTTCGGATAATCGGGATAATAGTTGGCGAAGCCGGGTTAATAAAGTTGGTAAAGGGTGGGTGCGTGGTGTATCTTTGGGATATAATTAAAAAACATAGAGTATGGGAGTATTACAAAACGTGATTCGGGAACTGGGGGATATCGTGAATCGCTTGTCGGTTTCCTCGAAAGAAAAACAGAAGATACAAGAGGAGATTCAATCTCTGGTGTATCGTTACAAGAGTGAGCTGGTGCGTGAACAGTCGGCGGCGGTGGGTGACGAGATGCGGGGAAATTGGTTACAACGGTCGTGGCGCCCGATCGTGATGCTGGTGCTCACGTTGTTGGTCGTGCTGGGAGTATTCACGGGATCGCCCATGTTGTTCGACAGTTCCCGCTTTTGGGATTTACTGGAGATCGGGGTAGGCGGGTACGTGATTGGTAGAAGCGGGGAACAGATTACCGGTAGCTTGTTGTCCCGGAAACGGAAATGAAATGCCGGGCGGGAGTTGTTGTTTTATCTAAAAAATTTATGTGTTATGGAAGTTATTGACAATTTGTTGTTCGGGGATAACGTGAAGTATTTACAGTGTTCGAAATGCAACGTGAAGTTATCACGTGTAGACACGCTCGTGCTGCACGGGACGGGAGGTGCAAGCGCCGTTTCGTCCGCCCTTTACTTGAGCAGACCGGACACGGGAGTATCGGCTCATGCGGTGATCGGTCGGGACGGGGAGATATTCCAGTTACTGCCTTTTGACGTGAAAGCGTGGCACGCGGGGAAGAGTTACCATGCCGGGAGAGTGAACTTGAATGATTGTTCAATCGGCATAGAACTGGATAATGCCGGGGAGTTGCAGCGGGTGGGCGACAGGTATTACTCGTATTTCGGGCGGGAATATTCTCCCGAGCAGGTGTACACGACCGAGATAGAAGGGAGAGCGAGGTACTGGCATCTATTTACGGAGGGGCAGTTTAAAATTCTGGAAGAGGTTTGTCGCTTGCTGAAAGAGAGGTATAGGATTAAATACCTCGTGAGGCATTCGGATATCACTTCACGAAAGGTAGACCCGGGACCGGCTTTCCCTTTTGGCGAGTTGAAAAAGAAATTAGGTTTTACAAATTAAAAAGGAGGTAGTTATGGCTCGTTATCAGTCAAAAGGATTCAATCGTTTCTCGGGACGGGTGGGGAACGTTATTTATTACAAGATGAGAGGGGAGTTTTACGCAAGAGCCTCCCCAACAGAAGTAAAAGATTGTCGCTCGGAATTGCAATTATACTACCGGGAAAGAATGCGGGGAACTGCCACCTTTTACGGGGTTGTCCGACAGACATTGCTGGCTCTCGTGTGGCAGGCAGTAGGGCAGAGAAAGAACCGATCGGCGTATAATCTTTTCGTGCAGGCTAATATCCGGGCGTTTAACGGGACTGCATTGCTGTATGAGCTGGTACGTTTCAGCTCGGGAAGTTTGGGCTTGCCCCATGATTTACAAGCGTGCCGGGAGGGTGATAAGGTTCGGTTGACGTGGAGGAATGAGAAGATGTTGAGCGATGAGCGGCTGGCAGACGAATTGTGGTGCGTGGTGATGACGGAGGACAAGGATTTTCGGATTATCGAACTGGGAGAAACCGGGGCGACCCGGGAGAATGAAATTGCCGAAGTAGAACTCACGACCGAGGAGAGGGGGAAGGTGCATTTTTATTGTTTCTTCGGGTCAGCGGGGAGAGATGATTTCTCGGAGAATTTACATTTCGTGTTATGAATATATGTTTTATTTTAAAATTTGAGATTATGGCATTATTTAAATCATTTTTGTTGGGAGACGTGAGAAAATCAGTGGCTAACGTGACGATGTACGCCGGTGCGAACGGGTACAGTATCGCGCGAGGCAAGAGAAACACGGTGCGCAACCCGCGGACGCCCGCTCAATTGACGCAACGGGCGAAGTTGAAGGCACTGGAGGAGGCTTCCCGGTATTTTGCCCCGGCGGCAGCCCTCGGTTTCCCGGGACGTAAGGGAGGTAACACGTTCTATAACGCGTTCGTGTCATCGAACATGGCGGCGGTGACGGTGGACGAGAATTACGAGCCCACGATTGATTTCGAAAAACTCAAGTGTGCCGCCGGTTCTTTACAAAACGGTAAAGTGATTATCACGGTGGACGAGGAGAACGGTAAGGTGATGGTTTCACAGGAGGCTCAAACTCGGTGGAACACGGTAGCTAACCCGACAGACGTGTTGCACGTGGTGATTTACGAGAAGACCAAGAAGGAGATGATCGTGGAAGCTTGCCGGAACCGCAAGGAAGCGGGTTCAACATCGATCGCTATGGACGAGGGATGGAGTAAAGAGAATCTCGTGTTTTACGCTTTCATGTTGTCGAAGGACAAGCGGAAGGCATCGGATAGCGTGACGGTTCGACCGGAATAGAGTTTTTTCCCGCGAGTCGAGAGGCTCGCGGGAATTTACGATTTATGATTCCGGGATTCTAAGATTTTGATATTTCGTTATTTTTCAGTGCATTTTGTTTGTCGGGGTTAATATTTATTTGTACTTTTGCGCCCGTATTAGAAAAATATAATGTCTAATTTATTAGAGGACAAGCATTTATTATTATGACAGAAGAACAAAAAGAAATGCAAGTGGAACTTGCACAAGAAGAAACCAAGAAAGCTGCTCCGGTAGCAACAACAAGTGCCGAGGCTGATGACAATTTTGATTGGGAAGCCTATGCAAATGATGATGTAATCCCCGCATCTGAAAAAGAAGAATTAGTAAACAGGTATGCTGAAACTCTTTCATCAGTAGTTGAGAAAGAAGTTGTTGAAGGTACTGTTATCTCGATGAACAAGAGAGAAGTCGTTGTAAACATCGGTTACAAGTCAGACGGTATCATTTCATTGAATGAATTCCGTTACGATCCGGAATTGAAAGTGGGAGATAAAGTAGAAGTTTACGTTGAGACTCAAGAAGACAAAAAAGGTCAGTTGACTCTTTCTCACAAGAAAGCAAGAGCTTTACGTAGCTGGGATCGTGTTAATGCTGCGTTGGAAAACGACGAGATTATCAAAGGATTTGTTAAATGTCGCACGAAGGGCGGTATGATCGTTGACGTATTCGGTATCGAGGCATTCTTACCGGGTTCTCAGATCGATGTTAAGCCGATTCGTGACTATGATATTTATGTTGGGAAGACGATGGAATTCAAGGTGGTTAAAATCAACCAAGAGTTCAAGAACGTTGTTGTATCTCACAAGGCTCTTATCGAGGCTGAGTTGGAACAGCAGAAGAAAGACATCATCTCCAAACTTGAAAAAGGACAGGTACTTGAAGGTACCGTTAAGAATATCACTTCTTACGGTGTATTCATCGACTTGGGTGGCGTAGACGGATTGATCCACATTACCGACCTTTCTTGGGGCCGCGTAAATCACCCGAACGAGATCGTGGAATTAGACCAGAAGTTGAATGTTGTTATTCTTGACTTCGATGACGAGAAGAAACGTATCGCTCTTGGTTTGAAACAATTGACTCCGCACCCGTGGGATGCTTTGAGCGCAGACTTGAAGGTAGGTGACCGCGTGAAAGGTAAAGTAGTTGTTATGGCTGATTACGGTGCTTTCGTTGAGATTGCCCCGGGCGTTGAAGGTTTAATTCACGTTTCAGAGATGTCATGGTCACAACATTTGCGTTCCGCTCAAGATTTCATGAAAGTAGGAGATGAGGTAGAGGCTGTAGTTCTTACCTTGGATCGTGATGAGAGAAAGATGTCTTTGGGTATCAAGCAATTGAAAAACGACCCGTGGCAAAATATCGAAGAGAAGTATGCTGTTGGCACGAAACATAAAGCTATCGTGCGTAACTTCACGAACTTCGGAGTATTCGTTGAGATCGAGGAAGGTGTTGACGGTTTGATCCACATTTCTGATTTGTCTTGGACGAAGAAAGTGAAACACCCGGCTGAGTTTACCCAAATCGGAGCCGATATTGATGTAGTTGTTCTTGAAATTGACAAGGATAACAGAAGATTGAGCTTAGGTCACAAGCAATTGGAAGAGAATCCTTGGGATGTATTCGAAACCATCTTCACGGTTGATTCTATCCACGAAGGTACGATTACCGAAATCTTCGATAAGGGTGCCGTTATCGCATTGCCTTACGGCGTAGAAGGATTCGCAACTCCTCGCCACTTGGTAAAAGAAGACGGTTCTCAGGCTAAGGTTGACGAGAAATTGGCGTTCAAGGTGATCGAATTCAATAAGGGTGCCAAAAGAATCATTCTTTCTCACTCTCGTATTTTCGAAGACGAGCAGAAAGCTACTGATAACGCGAAGAAGAAAGATGAGGCTAGCGCAACTAAAAAAGCAGTGAAGAAAGTGAAAGAGAAACTGGAGAAAACCACGTTGGGTGACATCACCGAGTTGGCTGCTTTGAAAGACCAAATGGAAGCTAGAGAAGAAGAAGAAAAGAATAATAACTAGTGAAGTTTGAGCTAACTATATTAGGGTGCGGTTCTGCCGTACCCACGCTTCAACGAAATGCTGCCGCTCAAGTACTTAATGTACT
The DNA here is from genome assembly GCF_959596855.1 of uncultured Butyricimonas sp. Taxonomy (NCBI): domain Bacteria; kingdom Pseudomonadati; phylum Bacteroidota; class Bacteroidia; order Bacteroidales; family Odoribacteraceae; genus Butyricimonas; species uncultured Butyricimonas sp. The sequence continues at coordinate 6,931 of NZ_CAUFYA010000048.1, read as the reverse complement.
TGAGCGGTACTTTCTTATTGACTGCGGGGAGGGAACCCAGCAGCAATTGCGGCGTTTCAAGGTGCCGTATAACAAGATCAATCATATTTTTATTTCCCATTTGCACGGGGATCATTTTTTCGGTTTGATCGGTTTGTTGTCCAGTCTTTCTTTGCAGGACAGGAAAGCCGAATTGCACGTTTACTCGGACAAGCGTTTGCAAGAGATTATCGAGTTTCAGTTGAAAGTGATGAATACCCGTTTGAATTTTCCCTTGATTTTTCATCATTTGGAACGGGAACCCGCTTTGATTTATGAAGACAAAGCGTTGACCGTGCGTACTTTTCCTTTGAAACATCGTTATGATGCTCCCGTGACAGGTTTTTTATTTACCGAGAAAGAACGGGAAAGAACGATTCGCCGGGATATGACGGATGCTTTCCAAGTGCCGGTGGCTTTCATGCACCGGCTGAAAAAGGGCGAGGATTTCGTGACTCCCGATGGAGAGGTGATCGCTAATTGCCGCTTGACGATGGCTCCGCCTGCCGTCCGATCCTACGCTTACATGACCGACACGTTGTTCCGGGAGTGCTTTGCCGAACACGTGAAAGGTGTGGATTTACTTTATCATGAATCCACTTACGGGAACGAGTTTGAAGATTTAGCTAAAGAAACATTCCACAGTACCGCGGGGCAAGCGGCGCGAATGGCTCTACTTGCCGAAGCAAAACACCTCCTGCTGGGACATTTTTCATCCCGTTATCCCGATCCTACCCCTTTGTTGAAACAAGCCCGGGAGATTTTCCCGAACACGGATTTGTGTTATGACGGGGCTGTATTCGAGTTACCCGTGGCGAAACGAGGGTAAGGCTGGAAATGTTTTTCATGATAATTGATTTGTTCGGTTTGGATTTTGATGTTATTTCGTATATTTGTCCTAATGGTGTGAAATTTGGGCAGCATGATAGATGAAGAGTTGATTTTATCCGGAGTGAATCGTAAAAATGAAAAGGCTTGGGCAAGTCTTTATGAGCATTTTTATGCGGCATTGTGTGTGTACGTGAACCGGATATTGAAGGGATCGGAGAGTACGGAAGATTTAGTACAAGAAGTTTTTATCGCCATTTGGAGTTCGGATAAGAAATTCGAATCTTTGCAGGATTTGACCCGTTATTTGTACAGGGCATGTTATAATAACGCATTGGTGTTTGTACGGAATAATCAGATTCATGATACAATTTTGAATTCGATAGGAGCAACGGAAGAGTCGACCGTTGATGATGTATATGCTTTGACTGTTCGGGAAGAGGTTACAAGGCAATTATATATGTATATCGAACAGTTGCCGCCGGAACAGAAAAAAGTGATCCTAATGAGTATCGAGGGATATTCATGGGATGAGATCGCGGAAAAATTAGGGATAAGTGTAAATACCGTGAAAACGCATAAAAGTCGTGGTTTCAAGTCGTTGCGTTCAAAACTTCAAGATTCTGTCTGTCTTTTTTTAATTTAATTGGAAAAAAATAGCTGGTCATGTCATCTGAAATCGAGAGTTATGTATTATAGAAATACATAACGAGATGATAACAGATGATGATGAAGAAAAATATATATGATGATGCTTCTTTGATTAGAAAATCTTTGCTGGAAGATTTGGAAGAAGGAGAGCAAAAGGAGTTGGGACAATTGCTGGATAATCCGGAAATACAAGAAGTGTACGGGCAATTAAGTGATCCCGTGTATCTGAAAAAGCAGTTTATCGAATACGAGAATTATTCCGGTAAGAAAGGGTATACTGTTTTTAAAGAGAAGATAAATCGAGCCAGAAGAGTCAGAATGATCCGTTGGGGAGCGGCTGTCGCTGCCGTGTGGGTGATTGCTTTAGGTATCATGTTGTGGATGACATCGGGTGAGAAGAATGGTGACGAGAAAGGATTGCCTGTTGCTTCGAATATTATCCCGGCCGGAGAGAAACGGGCTAGATTGACGTTGGCAGACGGGAGTACCGTAATGATAGCGGAAACAAGTACACGGGTGTTGAAAGAAAAAGGAGCCCGTATTGAATACAAGAACGGGGAGATTTTTTATAATACAGAAATAAAAACCACGGAGATCGTTTATAACGAGTTAGAGGTTCCAAGGGGCGGAGAGTGTATTATTACGTTGGATGACGGAACAAAGGTATGGGTTAACGCGGAAACCAAGCTTAAATATCCGGTGTCTTTTGCTGGCGAACAACGGGAGGTTATCTTGGAAGGGGAAGCTTTTTTTGAAGTAGCGAAAGACAAGAAACCTTTTATCGTGAAGACTTCTTTCGGGGACGTGAGGGTTTTAGGTACCGCATTCGGGATAAATGCCTATGTCGACCAGTCGGAAGGTTATACCACGTTGGTAAGAGGAAAGGTAAGTGTGACGGCAGGAGCAGGTGAACCGTTGGTTATTCAGCCCGGGGAGCAGGTGGTATCGTCTAAGGACGGGAAAACGCGGAAACAGGAGGTGAACGTGGACGAATTCGTAGGGTGGAAAGACGGGATATACGTGTTCCGGGATAAAAAACTGGTTGATATTATGAATACCTTGGAGAGATGGTATAATATATCCGTTCTTTTTGAAGATGAAAGTCTGAAAAGCCTGTTATTTACAGGTAACTTGAAACGTTATGATGATATTAATGTATTTTTCGACGCTTTATCCCGTACGGGGGATTTGAAGTATCGGGTGGAAAGAAATCACGTGATTTTATATAAATAAACTAAAACGAGATAACGGACGACAAATTTCTCAGGTTCGCAGCCCATTATCTCATCTTAACAAGTAATTTACAAATATATGAAAAAAAATCAATGTTTGAAGTGGAAATGGCTTTTTAAATGGAGAAGCTTTTTTCACGTGCTGGGTTTAACAATGGTACTGTCATTGGGAAGTTTCTCGGGATATGGGGCGAGAAACGTACAAGACACTATTTCCTTGGATTTGAAAGAGGTAAAATTGGAGAAATTCGTGGAGGTGATGAAAGAGAAGACCGGGTTGAATTTCTTGTATAATTCCTCTCTGTTTAAGGGTATGGAGCCGATTTCTGTCGTTGCTAAAGGAGAACCGTGGGAAACGGTGTTGCGGGGGGTGTTAGATAAAGTCGGTTTCATGTATGACGTGAAAGATGAAATTGTTGTTATCAAGCGAGTGCCAACGGAGGATAAAAATGGACAAGAGAAACGTTCCAGAATGATCAAAGGAAGGGTTACTGATGCAAATAAAGAGCCGCTCCCGGGAGTAACGGTGTTATTCAAGGGAACAACGGTCGGGACAGCAACAAACACGAATGGGGAATTTTCGTTGAATGTTGTAGAGGGAATTGATACGTTAGTAGTTACTTTCGTGGGGATGAAAACTCAGTATCTGCGTTTAGTGGAGGGAAAAACGGAATACCGAATTCAAATGCAGGAAGACGTCGAGACATTGGAAGATGTTGTGGTAACGGGATACGGTAACGTGTCAAAGGGGAATTACACGGGTGCGTCTACCAACGTGAAAGTTGCCGAGGTGATGATGGCCGGAGTTTCTTCTATTGATCAGATGTTGCAAGGTGTTGTACCCGGAATGTTGGTAAGGAATACAAGCGGACAGGTCGGGGCGACGTCTAAAATCCGAGTACGGGGTACTTCCACGTTGTTGGGGAGTCAAGAACCGGTCTGGGTGGTCGACGGGGTAGTACAACGGGATCCTCAGCCTTTCAATTCGGATGATAACACGAAGTTCACGATGGATGCCGATGACATCAGGCAATTGGCGGGGAACGCAATTTCTTGGTTGAATCCGTATGATATAGAGACGATCACGGTGCTGAAGGATGCTTCCGCTACTGCAATTTACGGTTCAAAGGCGGCGAATGGCGTGATAGTGATCACGACAAAGAAAGCGAAGCAAGGGCAACTTGCCGTGAATTATAACGGTAGTTTTTCTATCGGGCAACGTCCTCGTTACGGGTTGTATGACCGGATGAATTCAGCCGAGCATATGCAATTTTCGAAAGATATATATGGTGAACATCGTAAGTATACTTCCCGAATTTTGCCTATCGGTTACGCCGGGTTGGTACAGAAATTGACAAATAAGGAAATTACGGTGGAGGAGATGGATAAGGAATACCAGAAAATGGCACGCCAAAATACGGATTGGTTTAAGTTGTTATTCCGGAATTCATTTAATCATTCCCATGCAATCAGTATTAGCGGAGGATCTGAAAAATTGATGAATAGGACTTCTTTTAGTTTCACGGAAGAAAAAGGAGAGGCAAAAGGGAATGAGGTTACTTCGTTTACCGCCACTTCAAACACGACGGCTGTTTTCGGGGAGAGTCTGATTGCTAATTTGTTGTTGAAAGGAACGATCCGGGAGGTCGACGGTTTTGCTTACGGGGTAGATCCTTTTAATTATGCCTACAATACGACCCGGGTTATTCCGGCATACAACGAGGATGGTTCATTGTATTATCACGGAAAAAGAGGGACCGCTAGTTATGCAATGCCGAATAAAGATGTATATGATTATAATATTCTGAATGAGTTGGATAACACGGGGAGTTCAAACAGCATGAGAACTTGGGGAACAACGATCGATTTGAAGTGGAAACTTTTGCCCGGGTTGGAATATCAAGGATTGTTTTCCTATACTTCATCTTCTGCTAATTCAAAGAAGTATGCCAGTGAGCGTTCGTTTTATATCACACAGATGCGCGGCTACGAATTCGGGACAGTTCAAGCGAATAGCACGGAAATGAAATCGTCTCCACTGCCTTTTGGCGGGTTGCTGGAAATGGATTTGGTAAACACGACGACGATTACCGTTCGGAATAGTTTGGTGTATGACCGTTTATTTCAGGATAAACATCGGTTGACCTTACAACTTGGGATAGAAACGAATTCTGTAAAAACAAAAGGTGAAACAACGAAACGTTATGGTTATTTGCCGGAACGGGGAGAGACTTTTGTCGTGCCTCCCGCCACTTATTTAAACGGAAACCGCACAATGGATAACATGACGATTGCAACAGGAAGTGCTTCTGTAATCAATCGGCTCGAGAACGAGTTGAGCGAGTATGCTTCAGCTATTTACACGTATGATAATCGTTACGTGGTGAATCTGAATGCCCGTTTGGATGCATCGAACCGATTTTCCCAAGATAAAAATAAACGGGTGGAACCTACATGGTCTGCTGGGGTGAAATGGCGAGTGAAACAAGAGGTGTTTGCGAGTGATTGGTGGTGGTTGAATAATTTGGATTTATACGGTTCATATGGTTATCAAGGTAACGCGGTACCTTCGGTATCTCCTTATTTGATTGCCTCGACCGGGACACTGAATCATTTGTATCAATCGTATATTATGGAAGTGAAATCGTTGCCCTATCCGGAGCTTGGATGGGAAAAGACGAAAACGTACAATTTCGGAGTGGATGCTTCCTTGTTGAAAGGACGATTGAATTTCACGTTCAATTATTTTGATAAAAAGAGTTATGTACTCGCTTCGCGTAATGTTCCTTACGAGAATGGAATGGGAAATAGCGTGGTGTCCGGTTCTAATATGAAGAATTACGGGTATGATTTCGTGATTGAGGTTGTTCCCGTGCAAACGAAGGATTTTAGTTGGCATCTTTCATTGAATACTTCGGTTACCCGTAATAAAGTGGAAAAGAATCAGCGAGTGAATCAATTGAGTGATTATCTCAACGGGACAAGTATTGTGAACGGTAGACCGTTTTCGACGTTTTATTCTTATGAATTTGATAAATTGGATTCCGAGGATGGTCGACCGCTGTTCAAAAATATGGATATCGAGGGTGCTGACAGTGCTTTGGATTTTTTAGTCGAATCCGGGAAGTTTACGCCGGACTTTTCCGGTGGACTGAATATCATGTTCAAGTACAAAAGTTGGTCACTGTACGCTTTGTTTGCGGTACAATGGGGAGGGCATGGACGTTTGCCCGAGTTATATCCGGGAGCCTCTGTTCAGGTGAATGGTCTTCCGATGCCGGAACAGAATGTTTCCCGGAAATTGATAAATCGTTGGAAAACACAAGGAGACGAGGCACGGACGAGTATACCTTCCTTGCCGGGGCTTGGAAATGAGAAAATAGATATACCTGTAACTACAGAGTCAACGAGTACCTTGGAGAATCTTTATCATTTGTATAATTTATCGGATCAACTGGTGGCGAACACGGATTTTATCCGTTGTCGTTCGCTCTCATTGGCCTACGAGTTGAATCCCCAGTGGTTGAAACGGTTATATATCCAACGTATGCAGGTAAAAGCGAGTATGACGAATCCGTTTATATGGGTTTTCGACAAGAAATGGGACGGGTTGGACCCGGAAACAGGGAATTGGCCGGCTCGTCGGATTACCTCTTTGTCTATACAAATAGCATTTTAGTAGTTGGAAATTTAAAATGATAGGACATGAAGATATTTAGAATATTACAGATAATGAGTTTAATCGGGGTGTTAATCCCGATGGGGTGTTCCGATTTTTTGGAAAAGAAATCTCAAGACGAGGTGATCGTGACAACGGTATCGGATTTTGATGAATTTCTATTGGGCTCCGGGTATGTTACTTATGTACAGTATGCAAATCTTTATTTTTTGGATGATGATATTGAATATTATGAATCAGAGTATTATGATGAGTTGTCCGATGTGATGGCTTCTTATGGTTTTCAATCTTGGCAACCGGATATGTGGGAGAGTGAAGAAGTTATTCGGACTAATTGGGAAACTTACACTAGTACATATTCTCGTATCATGGGTGTTAATGCTGTTTTGGATGGAATTGACAAAGCAAGAGGGGAGATCGAGGCTCGTGATCAGGTGAAAGCGGAGGCTTTGGCTTTGCGGGGGTACTATTATTTTAGATTTTTATCGGTTTGACTTAACCGATTGAGAAATAAACTATTAGC
>NZ_CAUFYA010000047.1:0-42754 GCF_959596855.1 uncultured Butyricimonas sp. | reverse complement strand
GAAGCTGTCGATAACATCCTGAATTTCTTTAACGGTACACCAACTAACGTAGTAAACTAATGAAAACAATTATTACAATGCTCGTGCTTACATTCATGGGAAGCGCCATGAATGCTCAAAACATCAAGTTACCCGCACCGCAGAAAACCGGGGGAAAATCACTCGCCGAATGCCTGAACGAACGGCAAACATCCCGTGATTTTGACACGAAAAAACTATCCCTGCAAGACCTTTCCGACCTCGTGTGGGCAGCGAACGGCCTTAACCGCCCGGAGATCGGCAAACGTACCGTTCCGACCGCCACGAACTGGCAGGAAATGGTACTCTACGTGGCGACAGCCGACGGCATCTACCGCTACAACGCCGAAAAACACGAACTGAAACTCGTGAAGAAAGGCGACTACCGGAAAGAATGCGGCCCGCAACCTTTCATGACGGTAGCTCCCGTGTGTTTCATCTATGTAGCCAACCACGACAAAGAGGGACGTATCTCCGATCCGGAGCAAAAGCTACTGTACTCCAACCACCACGCCGGGTACATGGCTCAAAACGTGTACCTCGTTTGTGCCGCCAAGGACATGGCAACCGTGACAATCGGTTCCGTCAACAGAGAGGCTCTAGCGAAAGTGATCGGTTTACCCAAGAACAACTTCGTGATCTACACCCAACCTATCGGGTACAAAAAGTAGATTTTCAAGTCGCCTTCGGCGACTTGAAAAGTTGCAGGTTACATTCGCCTACGGCGAGTCACAAGTTGTGTTACCGGCGTTTGGGACTGTAACTTAGCTCTCCCTCTGTTTATAGAGGGAGTACGGCGAAGCCGGGAGGGAGTTCTTGGATTTAGTGATTCAATAATTGTCGATTTAGTGATTAACGAAGCGTTGGCAAGTGGAGAGAAATCATTCAATCTAAAATCACTCAATCACTTAATTAATAAACTCCTCCGTCGGCTACGCCTCCTCCTCCTCTATAAACAGAGGAGGATCTGAAATACTATCTCCAATGCAGGAAAAGTAACCTGTAACTTGCCGAAGGCAAATGCAACCTGTAACTCGCCGAAGGCGACTATAAAAAAGTTCGCGTACAATAGGTTTACCCCATATATATCCTATTGATTCACAGTGGATACATGCCTTGTTATTCTATTGTCATTCTATTATTATTTTATTATTATACTATTTTAATAGAGTAATAGTAGAATAACAATAAAATAATTAGTAAATTACAACCAGAGATACCTTAGAATATCCCTAGGGATACACGGGGAAAAGATATAAAAAATGAAAGAAGCGTTGGTAGGTGGGAAGCAATCTACAATTGTTAAATCTAAAATTAATTCCCCTGCTTCCATCACTAGATTAAAGTTCTTTTTCGCCAAAATACATTATCTTTGTCCCCCGAACAATGCCCTCCGCCCACCACAGGACCCAAGGACAAAATAAAACAGCAAGTATGTACACGACACAAACACGGGAGAAGCTATGGACTTCCAATTTCATTTTAGCGTTCCTCGGGAATTTCTCGATTTTTTTCGCGTTCTACCTGCTACTGCCTGTACTTCCTTTCTATTTGATAGAAAAATTTAACGCAGACAGCGCATTAATCGGTACGATTCTCGCTTCCTACACGTTGACAGCACTACTCACTCGTCCGTTTTCCGGCTTCCTCGTGGATTACTTCTCTCGGAAACCGTTGCTCGTCACCTGTTATTTCGTCTTCGTGGGCTTCTTCGCCGGGTACATCGTCGCGGGGACACTCCTGCTTTTCGCTATATTGCGTGCCGTCCACGGGTTCTCGTTCGGCATGGTCACGGTGTCGAACTCGACCATGGCGATCGACGTGATGCCTTCATCCCGGCGTAACGTGGGGATCGGGTACTACGGGCTGTCCACGAATATCGCGATGGCACTGAGTCCCACCCTATCCCTTTTCCTGCATGACAATTACGGGAATTACGACTATATATTCCTGTGTTCCCTGTTGACCGGAACTTTCGGGCTAATCTGTGTTTCCCTCATCAAGGCCCCGGAGAAAATCACGTCCGCGGGGGAACCGATCTCGCTAGACCGTTTCTTCCTTCTGAAAGGCATTCCCGCGGGAATAAACATCGCTCTCCTGTCTTTCATCTACGGCATCATGTCTACCTACGTCGCTATCTACGGCGAACAAGAGGTACACATTAAATCGGGTACCGGGTTTTTCTTTATGCTAATGGCATTCGGGCTTATCACTTCCCGGTTACTGTCCGCCGGCCAGATGAACCGGGGACACTTGACGCGAACGATTCTGCTGGGCATCTTGTTCATGATCACGGGATTCTCGTGCTTTATATTCCTTAAAACGATACACTTCTTTTACCTGTCGGCATTCTTGATCGGAATGTCGTACGGTTTCGTCTGTCCGGCATTCCAAGCCATGTTTATCAACCTCGCGAGGCATAATCAGCGAGGCACCGCGAACTCGACTTACCTCACGTGCTGGGATATCGGTTTAGGCGCGGGTGTATTCCTCGGCGGGTATATCGCCAAAGCCTCGAACTACACGACGGCCTATCTCGTGGGATTGGGACTGGTCATTCTGGGACTCATTTTATTCCAAACACTTACCGCGTCATACTACACGCGCCATAAATTGCGTTGAGGTCCACGAGACGGAGAAGATAGTCTTTTCCATTTTCCATTTTCAATTAAATCTTGTCACCCGTTTTCTAATTTTTCCTGTCGTAAATAAGACTTTAAAAATTAATGTAAATGAAGTACCCTATTTTAAGACCTCGTTCGTTATAGACGAGAAAGACGAAATATAACTAAACTAATAACAGCAAGATGACTAGAAGATTAATCATTACCTGTTGCGTGTTGCTATTCGGCGGAAGCCTGCACGCACAAGAACTCACCGCGAAGGAAATCATGGAGAAAGTGACGAGTAACAAACAAGGAGAAACTCTTTACTCGGAAGTCACCATGACAATCGTACGCCCGACGTGGACAAGGGAAGTCGGTATAAAAAACTGGACGAAAGGAGAGAAATATTCACTCATCCTCATCACCTCACCAGCGAAGGACAAAGGACAAGCGTTCTTGAAAAGAGAAAAAGACTTGTGGAACTGGATGCCGAGCATCGACCGGATGGTAAAAATGTCCTCGTCCGTTATGGGACAATCGTGGATGGGAAGCGATTTCACGAACGACGATATGACGAAACACTCGTCCAAGATAGAAGACTACACGCACGAGCTGAACGGAACGGAAGAAGTGAGAGGACACGAGTGCTACAAACTGACGCTGGTTCCCAAGGAAGACGCCGCCGTGGTGTGGGGCAAAATCGTGGTGTGGATTACCAAGAAAGACTTTATCGAGGTCAAATCCGAATTTTACGACGAGGACGGCGTGCTGATCAACACGTACAACGGTCATGACATCAAAGAAATACAGGGACGGAAAATTCCCACCCGACTGGAAGTCATCCCGGCTGACAAGCCGAACCAGAAGACCGTTCTGACCGTACACAAGAACGAGTTCGACAAGCCCATGAGTGATAGTTTCTTTTCCCAACAAAACATGAAAAAACTCCGGTAACATGATAAAACTCGCTTGGCGAAATATATGGCGTAATTCCCGCAGAACGGGAATCACGGTGGCATCCGTGTTTTCCGCCGTGTTATTCAGCATTTTGACAATATCCTTGTCCGATGGCAGCTGGAACAAGTTAATGGATAACTTGTTGCGCACGCAAGTCGGACACATCGAAATTCACCGGCAGGGATACTGGGAAGAGAAGAGTATCGACAATTACATGACCATGGATGCCGCCATGATCGAACAACTCCGCACCCTCCCCCACATCACGAACGTATCGCCCCGGGTGGAAACGTTCGCCATGATTTCCTCGGATAAAACCACGAAAGGCGTCGGTATCGTGGGCATCGATCCCGCGCAAGAAGAACTCAAATCGTCGTTGTCACAACGAGTGACACGAGGGAAATACCTCCGGCAAGACGATGACGGGATACTGCTCGGCAAGGGGTTGAGCGAATACCTGCAAGTGGAAGTCGGCGACACGGTAGCCCTCATGGGACAGGGATACCACGGGACGAACGCTATCGGGTTGTTCCCCGTACGCGGGATCGTGTCGATCATCATCCCGGAAATGGACAAAGGATTCCTCTACATGACATTGCCCGCCGCCCACGCGTACATCAATATGCCGGACGGGTACAGCGGGATGCTCATATCCATTGACGAGGACGAGAACCAAGAGAAAGCCTTTGCCGCCGTGCAGGAGCGAGTGGCAGGCGCACCGTACGACGTGATGCGATGGCAGGAATCAATGGAAAGCCTGCTGACACAGTCGAGAGCGAACAAAGTATTCTCGAAAATCATCATGTTTATCCTGTACGTGATCGTGGGTTTCGGCATCCTCGGGACGGTGATCATGATGACGAACGAACGCCGGCACGAGTTCGGGGTGGTCGTGGCACTGGGAATGAAACGGCAAATCCTCTCAAACGTGGTATGCCTTGAATTGTTTTTCATGACGCTGCTGGGCGCGTGTCTGGCTATCGCGGTGAGCATTCCTATCACGTATTATTTCAGCTATTACCCGATACAGCTCACGGGAGAACTGGCGGAAATCGCCCTCGGTTACGGCATGGAGCCCGTGATACCCACGGCGACAAGCACGTATATTTACGTGAACCAAGCCTTAGTGATCTTGTTTATCACGTGCCTGACAAGCATTTACCCCATCAGTAAAATACTCCGTTTAAAAGTCAATAAAGCCATACGCCCATGAAAATAACTTTAATGCTCGTGCGCCTGTCATGGAAAAACATCTGGCGCAATAAATTCCGCAGTATACTTATCCTTAGCGCAATAGCTATCGGGTTGTTCGCGGGAACCTTCACCATAGCATTCGTCACGGGTTGGGGACGGGCAACAATCGAGACAGAAATATGCAATCAACTATCGCACACGCAGATACACACGCCGGAATTTAGCTACAATTACGACATCAACTCGTACTTCACGCGGGATAGGGTGAAACCGATAATAGATTCCGTGACGGGATTGGAAAGCGTCACGTACCGCTTGAAACTGTACGGGGTGCTTGCCTCCGCCTCGAATACCGTGGGGGCTTTCGTGCACGCTATCGACCCGGCGGAAGAGAAAGCAACCACCACGCTCCACCAGTATATCCCCGATTCGCTGGGGACATTTCTGGAAAGCGGCAAATTACCCGTCGTCATCAGCCAACGGGTAGCCAAGAAACTGAAAGCGCGCTTGCGGTCAAAAGTAGTACTTTCCATTCAAGACGTGAACGGTGATATGCAAAGCATGGCGTTCCGCGTGGGCGGAATATTCAAAACAAATAACAGCATGTTCGACGAGTCCACGATCTTTGTCAGGAAAAGCGACATCCTCCCCTACACCGGTCTGCCGGAAGACGCCGCCCACGAGGTAGCGATACTCGCCGCCAGTGTTGACGAGGGGAAAAAGGTCACGGAAGCCGTGACTGCCGCGCTCCCGGACATGGACGTGCAAGGATGGAACAAACTCCAACCCGCCCTCGGGCTGATGTACGCGTGGACAGACCTGATCAACGTGATCATTCTGTCGATATTCCTGATAGCCCTCTCGTTCGGTATCGTGAACACGATGCTCATGGCTGTACTGGAACGGACGAAAGAACTGGGGGTACTCGCCTGCATCGGGATGAACAAACGAAACATATTCAAAATGGTGATGTTCGAGACACTATGCCTCACCGTCGTGGGGAGTGCCGCCGGTATCCTGCTGGCACTCTGGGTAATCGGGTACACGGGGCAACATGGTATAGATCTCGGGTTCATGCTCAACGCGAATTACGAACGATTCGGGTTCAGTTCGGTCGTCTACCCGTTCTTATTCCCTAAAGCCTTCATGGAAATCGTTATACTCGTGGTTATCACGGGCATCGTGTCAGCGATCTACCCCGCCCGAAAAGCGCTGAAGATCAATTCATGGGAAGCTACAAAGAGTTAAAGAGAGCTTGAAAGACGGTAATAGAAATCAAGAATGTAGAATGAAGCGTTGGCAGGTGGGGAGAAATCTAAAATCTAAAATTTAAAATCTAAAATTAATGTGTCATGCCAATTATAGAAACTAAAAACTTATACAAGACTTACAAAGACGAAATGTCTGAAGTACACGCTGTCGATGATGTCAATATCAGTATCTCCGAGGGAGAATTCACGGCCATCGTGGGACCTTCGGGTTCCGGGAAGACCACCTTGTTGAACCTGATCGGGGGACTGGACACGCCGACCTCCGGCAACTTATATATCGACGGGCAGGATATCTCGCTATTGAAACCCAAAGAAATGGTCGATTTCCGTTTACACAATATCGGGTTTGTATTCCAGTCTTTCAATCTTATCCCCGTGTTGAGCGCCAAGGAAAACGTCGCGTTCGTCATGGAATTGCAAGGACGCAAAAAAAGCGAACGGGACGAGCGTGCCCAAGAATTGCTGGAATCCGTCGGTTTGGGAGATCGCGCCAACAGCCGCCCCTCCAAGCTTTCCGGGGGACAACAGCAACGCGTGGCAGTAGCCCGCGCGCTGGCATCAAAACCCAAATTCATCCTCGCCGACGAACCGACAGCAAACTTGGATAGTAAATCCGCGGAGAATCTTCTGGACATGATGGAAAAGCTGAACGAGAAGGAGAATATCACGTTCGTGTTCTCCACGCATGACCCTCGAATCATGGCAAAAGCAAGGCGAATCATTACCCTTGAAGACGGTAAAATCATAAACGACATCGTGAAATGAAAAAATATATTGTTCTTTTTTGTGTTATCATTTTGTCAAAGAACCTCTTCTCGCAAGAGGTTCAAAAACCCGAATTCTCGGGCTACGTGAACGAAATGTTTTCCATGTTCACCGAGAATCTGGACGATTCATGGTACTGGCAAAACATCGTGCACAACCGCCTGACATTCGGTTGGCAACCCGGGGAATGTTGGAGAATCGACGCAGGAATACGAAACCGATTGTTTAGCGGCGACTTTCTCGACATTCCCGGGTACGCCAAAAGAATGGAAACGGACAATGGCTACATGGATTTATCGTGGAACATCATGGACGAAAAGAATGCCCTGTTGAACCTGACCTGCGACCGCCTCTATTTCACTTTTGAGAAAGGGAGATGGTGCCTGAAACTGGGCAGGCAACGGGTAAACTGGGGACAAACTTTCGTGTGGAACGCGAATGATCTCTTCAACAGTTACTCGTTCTTCGACTTCGACTACATCGAGCGTCCCGGTTGCGACGCGTTCCGGGGAACGTATTATCACGACGAAACTTCTTTCAGCGAAGTCGTTGTTTCTCTCGACAACTCGAAAAAGGTTACCGCCGCCTTTTTACACCACGGTACGATCAAAAACTTCGACTTCCAAGTCATGGCAGGGATTCAATCGGAAGACGACTTTGTCATCGGCGGGGCCATGACCGGAGATATCAGGGGCGTGAACCTGCGCGGGGAACTCGCTTATCGCCAACCACTGGACAACTTCGGTAAATCGAGCGGTATCATCGAGGCTTCCTTCGGTGCCGATTACCTGTTTTCCAATAAAATCATGTTACAGGGAGAAGTGATGTACAATAATAAAGAGAGTATTTTCTCGTTGAAGAATATCCTCAAATTCGTACTCAATCCCTCGTCGGCAAACATCATGACCGCCATGAACGATTGGAACGCCGTCGCGATGGTCTTCTATCCCCCAACCGACCGATTGTCACTATCCCTGTCGGGGATGTACATGTCCGGACTGGAAACTTGTTTTGCCGGATTTATCATGGATTATTCCCTGTGGAACAACCTCGATTTCTCCATTATCTCACAGTATTTCACCACAGTAGGCGACACCATCCCCATCGACGTGAGAGCGTGGTTCGGTTTCGCCCGCCTAAAGTTTTCATTCTAACCCCAAGATTTATCGCTAAAAACTACAAAAAAAAAATAACTCTAACTATTGCGTCAAAACCAAAAAGCTGTATATTTGCAGCCGAAACAAATGTTCTTTGAACAAAGGGGAGATACCAAAGTGGCCAACTGGGGCTGACTGTAACTCAGCTGACATCGTCTTCGTAGGTTCGAATCCTGCTCTCCCCACATTCGCGGAAATAGCTCAGTCGATAGAGCACTAGCCTTCCAAGCTGGGGGTCGCGGGTTTGAGTCCCGTTTTCCGCTCACTGAAAACCAAGCACTTACGAAAGATCGTGAGTGCTTCTTTTTTTTACCGTGACGTTTTCGTGACAAAAAGATACCTAAAAACTCCATCTCTTTTTTCTTTTAATTAAACAAAATAATTAGGAATAACGAACCTTCCTACAAACAAACTTACAAAATAAAGTTGTAATAAAAAAGTACTATTTGGCAGACTTAGAATTGTTTTCGAATACATTTTTATCATAATCAAAACACTCACATAGAAATCCTAATTAATATTAGAAAAATCATCCTAGATAAATTAATACTGAATTAAAGACAGGATCGGGACATAGATTCTCAACTATATCCCGACCCCCCAATTATATAATACTAAAGATTGTGGCTAATTCCACTAATATCATACTTTGCTTAAATCAACTTGCTACCGATAAAGCCAAAAAGCATTCTTCCATGATGAACACTCTAAAGGCGTTTTCCGTTTAGGGTCCATTTTATCATACATAACAAATTGATGATTTCGTGCTCGATATAAAATATAATTCCCTTCCGGCGAATAAAAATAAGGTGTTCCTTCCGCATTTCGTCCAATTTTAGTCTCTTTTCCGGTAAGAACATCTATTTCTACCAGATAGTGCTTAAAATTAGTTGCGTATTGAAACAACAACTTTTTTTTATCTTGCGATATTACTGGATTTTGGAATCCCAAGCCATACGTACCAATCCCGAAAGAACTGACACGAGGCAATTTTTCCCACAACAAACTGTCCCCTTTATAGCAAGTTACATGTCCCCTATCCCGAACCTTTATTGTAAGATCTTCACATTGATAAACGGCATCAGGATCTTTCAATTGTCGATAATATGACATCAAATTAGTTCCTTGCAATGACACTCGTTGAGGAACAACTATACTCGAATCCCAAAACACACTTTTCTCTGCAACAACACCTTCTCTCTCCAAATAAAGAATCAAAGAATCTAATTTCCAAGCATATCCTACTAAATGATACCCGCTAATATCCTCAGCCAGCATATGATCTTTAGATATTCTATAAGTTCCATATTCATGTTTTACCGTTTGATAGTCAAAAAAATGAACTTGTCCACGATTTTCAATCAAAATGTACTGTTGGGCTTTCAAATTCGTCCCTAAAAACGATATGAACAAAAAAACAAAAATACCTTTCATTGTTTCAAGTTATTTAAATTATATCCCATAAATGCGTAATCTCTAATTCGCATTTGTAAATCCAAAAACATTGGCGTTCTCAAAATAGGAATATTAAAAACACCCCCAGATAAAAGAGCCCTAGAAGCCGCAATTGTACAATGCATATTCTTCAAAGGTGTAATTAACGCCATCTTATATCTTATACCACCGGGAAGAGTATTTATATATTTTTGATAACCTGACAGATTAACGCCCTTAATATCAACAGAGCGTGCTAGTAACCCTTTTACTGAATTTGAGTAATCAACAACCGGATCTAAACTTTTAAAAGCATTCGGCAATGTACGGGCATAACGCTCTGTACTACCTTCCCCACCAACCATTGCTCCCCAAGAAAAAGTTTTACTATCTTGATAATTGTAAAGTTGTGAATGTCCGTCCGTTTCTAATCTTAATTTCCCTGTGGCATTATAAGATCCTTTAATTCCGGACCAAACATCAGATAGTGTTGCAAAAGCGCCTAAACCATATCCAAGATCCTCGTACCATTTATTATTTCCATCAAGGAAAAAATCAAATTTTCCACTTCGCAAATTCAAGTTACCGAACCCGAATGAAATTCCTGGATCTATTAGGCCATCACTTAATAGAGACATTCCAAGAGAAGAGTTGAGAGATCCTGCCATAGTACCGATAGTGTTTGCCATAAAACCTCCACTAGCGGCAATCTCTGCACCAATTGCTCCCGACATTCCACCAATAACCGCACCACCCAATATCTTTCCCCAAGTATTACCAGAGCTCCAATCCCACTTAAAAGGATTTACTTGTCCATCATTAGCCAACATTCCCCCAGAAAAAGCTCCAAATGCAGCACCTATACCAAAAGCTAACCACGAGAATTCTCCATTGGGATCTACCATTATCACAGGATTATTACCACAATAGCAATAAGGACTCATCATTTGAACTGCCGGATCTTGACAGAACCATCTTGCGACAACGGGATCATAAAGTCTAGCCCCAAAATCATAGGTTCCAAACACGCTTCCTCCAATAGATGCATCTTGATATTCCTTACCGTTATACAAATACTTGTTTTTATCAAGATTATTATTTTGGAATGCCAAACCAAACGGGTAATATTCCGTCGTTTGAATCGTGGCTAATGTATTTCCAGATGCTTCAAGTAAAACTCTAGTACTTCCCAAATGATCACATAATGCATAATCATAAACAAAGCTATTACCACTTTTTCTGGTCAATCCTTCCGGATGAATAATGTAAGATAAATTATCATTATTATAAATCATTAATCCTCGGTAATATGTCAAAGAACTCCCGACTTTCATGGCTAATTTTTCGCCATTTGCATTGTAAATATATGAAATTATTTCAGAACTTTTGCTTATTTCTTTCGGTAAATTAATTTCGTTATAGGAAATAGTTACACCACGATTCCCATCCGAGATCATATTACCATTTTCGTCATAGCTAAAGTTTTTCGTATTCCCATTATTTACGATACTACTTACGGCGTTAGCATTACTTGCATTCGCATACGTGTAAGTTAAATCATGAAGAATAGTCCCGCTGGAATTATTTCGAATTAAAGTTTTTATATTCCCGTTTTGATCGTATGTTAACCCACTAACCTTGTATCGATTATCATTTGTCCATCCCCCCTTATTCTCTTTATACACTGCAGAATTTAAATGATTCATTTTATCATAAGTGTAAATATAGGCTTTTTCCACTCCATTACCATTTTTCCACCGAATTGCATTTATATTTCCGTCATAACGAGCGGAAGCACCAGATACATTTACTTTATCGTAATCTAGATAATAACTGAAAGAAGGCGAAGATACGCTAGTGATTGCCCCCCCGATTTCATAAGAATACGTTATTGTTTGGGCTCCGTTATGAATTTTACTCGTGCTCATTCGATCAAACTCGTCATAAGTACATTCGGATAAAAGGACTCTACCATTAACATTATCTCCCGTGATTTGTTGTTCCGTTTTTAAAAGACGCCCTTGATCATCGTAAGTAAAGTATTTATTCAATTCATTCACAACATTTCCAAGTGTTTGTTTATGTTTCACCTGAATAACATTCCCTTTAAAATTTAGCAGATTTGACACGATACTAATTCCTGATGGATATAATTGTTCCACATGTTGAATACTTTCGTATCTTGAATTGTAATAGATAGCAGACAGCAACCACTGGTTTGAGTTGATTCCCAGTATTTTCGTTTTCTTCCCCGTTGCTTTTCCGACAACATTATCGTTCTTCTCCTGATCAAAAGCATCTCCATCTGAAAAAGCAACACTTGACTGTCCGACCCAATCATAATCATCAAAGTACATGATATTCAGACATTCATTCTCTGTTACAGAAACTGGGTAAGTAATATTCGTATATCCGTGTAACGCCGTACCCCTTCGTTCTCCAAAAACAGTTTGAGACGCCAAAGCAGTTCGATGTTCTGTTTCAGAGCCACTACATAATCCGGTTATAACAGAACGATTATATTCGTCATATTTAATAAATTCCCATTTATCATCAAGTCGTTGTTGTGAATTCTGCGATAATACTAAACGCCCCCGTTTATCATACAAGTTTATTTTATAGCCGGCACCAGGAATATATTGTTTATATACTCTACCATATTCATCGTATTCCGTGTAGAAACAATATTTTTGAAGCTCTGGTAATGTCTTTGTTCCTGATGTAAACAATTGTTCTTGAGCAGGCGGAATCACGTAGCGAATCCTTTCCAAATCATCAAATACTTGATAAGTTGATACTTGTTCGGTACCAGATTTTGTTCTTTTTGCGACGACATGCCCTCGTGAATCCTTGAATTCAAAAGAAATATCTCCTTGAGGATTTGTTATTTCAGACACGACTAACGTGTTAGCTGGATAAAAACCATTTAAAACAAGAGAAGTTCCACTTAAAATAAATCTCTTCACCTGATCTTCTGTTGTATTTTTTCGATAAGCAAAACGGGTCGTGTGTCCTTCTCCCATTTTCCATGAGGCCCCAGGATTACCTTGTTCGAGTATCTTATCGTTTGAAGAATTGTCATATCGAACTTCCGCATAGGCTGGATTAGCAACCCCGTAGAGATTCTGGTAAAAAGCAGCTTGCTCTGTTATAATATTTTGATTGTAAGTTGGATTACCAGAGATGGTTAACGGCAAATACATTTTCGTCTCTCGACCGGTACTGTCATAAACATGGAACGAATAAAGATTATTTCCCGTAGGCGAAGCTTTTACGAGAACATCTTGAAGTGGCCGTCCCAAGCCATCCACGTAAGATACCATCGTGTTATACTTCGCATCAACATTCATCGTGTTTGCTTCTATATAATCCCGCGTAAGGATATAGCTCTTGTTAGACGTGTAGGAATTGGGATCAGCTCTCTCGACAAAAGCACTTCCCCTCATGGCTACATATCGGTTATTAAAATACCATTCTATCGTATACCTACCCGGTTCTGAAACGCTATTACTATATTCTTGCCCTGTTCCCGTAAACGTTTTTACAACTTCTCCATTCTTCAATAAACGATACGTGTAACCTTCTTGAGTACCTGACAATTTTATGTACACAGAAGAGGACGAATTATAAAGGACTCCACCACCAGAAATATCAAAAATTGAAATTCCATCACCACTTTTCTGATCTAAATAAAGATACCAATCATATCCCCAATACCAATCATTTCTAGGGGCCAAGTAATCAAAATTCCGATCAGCCGAGATCCTCCATACCACCTTATTACGAGCTATTTGTCTCACATTTTTTATTTGATAATAATTATCCCAATCACGAATCAGTCCTTGGTTACACATATCGGCATACTGTCGAAAAATGTCAATTTCTTCCATAATATCTGTTGAGGATTCTATCGTAACTTCAACCATTCCACCTTCTTTGGGAAAAAAATACTCAGAAGGTGTTATAGATACAATTGAAGAAAATATACTTGGATTAGTAACATTAACAACACCACTCATATCTTTACTGTATCCTTCCTTCCAAGCCACGACCTTATAGCTCCCACGTTCACATGCAACATCAAACTGAAGAGGTTTTCCATTACCATTTAAACTCATTACCGTACGATTGGTACTATTTTGTACCAATGAATATACGACACCGATTTCGGAGCCACTTAAGGTAAACTGTAACGTTACTCCCGGCATACAAGTTCCCCCACCGGAAAGATTAAAGACCGAAATAGTGGGTAAAGAAGTTTGGACTACCACCAAATGAGCATATTGACAATGAAACTCAAATCCCCGGGTATCCGAAGTTGAATTCTCGGGAATATAAATCCTCCATTTCCCTGTCGTATTACTCGTGTATTGAACTTCAACTTCTGCTCCAAGTTGATGAAAATTAGTCCGTCTATATTCAGAAATATCTCTTTCCATTTGGTATGCGGGATAATTTCCTAGATCATACCGATACATGAATTCTACTTCCACGAATTTTTCACGTCCATCAGTATCAATCCTTTCTGGATCAAAACGAGTAATCCCGTCCAAACCTTGTCCCCATGTGAACATGGAAATTAATATAAATCCTAATATAAAATATAATCTTTTCATAGCTATCATTTATTAAATTCACGTTATTTTTTAGTACGTCGTGGCGTCATGATACATGTAACGGGTTTTCAAATTTCGTTCATTATCATAGATCGCAATTAGACGTCCAAAGCTATCATAATCATAATACGTGGTATTCCCGTTATGATCTGTTTCTGAAACTTTTCCAAAACCCCACCAATAGCAACATGATTTTATTCTCGCTTTTTCCGGTGCAATAACGATATCGTCAATATAGCAAGACTTATCACCAATTAGCATATTATTAACAGGATTATACGCATCTAAAACTAGTGGGCATTCTACTTTATTCCATGTTTTTCCTCCATTCGTACTTTTCCAGTAAGATAGTTTGTACGTCCCCGGTTTTAACGTGTAAAATGATATTGAATAAGGTCCTTGTTTAGCTTTTCGTCCACTTTTCCCCCATGTCAAATCACAATTTGAATAATCTTCGAAGTTTTGAAAAAACACTTCACTTTTCTGACTCTCCTTCGAGTAAGATGCACCAATAACTTCTGCTATCGGCTGATCTCCACCACCATATATATAGGAAATGGTATCCCCATTTTGATCATGATACTGTATAAGCTTACCCACCTCATCATATGAATCGAAATATCTACTTACCTCGTATTTAGGATCTTCCCTTCCTCCTACATAATATGGGTTCAAAGAGGCTACTGGCTCAGTCAGCTTCAATTCTTTAATTTTATCCAATACTGGTGCTTCAATTTGTCCATATGCAGCAACAATACATTTATACTCGTTTATTGTTCCCCCCGTAATTTTATTATCCTTATACTGGATTATCTCTATCGGGTAATTAATCATGTTTTCTTGGTTCATGACTTTTAAAGCATAGGCGTTAACATTCGTTTTTTCAGCATTAGCGACAGTATAATTAAATGGATATGTCAACGTCCTTCGGTACACGGTATTCATTGCATCAGTCAACGTTATCTCTTTAGGAACTAAATAATTGGAATCATAGAGGTAAGTAGTCGTCTTCGACAAAATTTCTTTTCCCGATTCCTTGATAGATGATGTCACAATAGGTTGTGATATCCATTTATAAACGCCAATTTTAGGAATCCTTAAATCTGCACTACCAATTTTCATTCCCTCCCCGTAATAATAAGGGATATAAGCAGAAATTTCTTCTCTAGCACGCAAGTCTGTTTTATACGAGAATTCTTGTTTGTACGTCTCGTCTCCTTGCGCATTATAACTTATCATTTCTTTCAATAATCCACGGGCCCAAAATTTAGATGTACTCGGAGTAAATAATGCAATACCGCCACTATTACCAGAATAAACATCATAACATGAATGAACTTCATCCGGGACGTCACTAGAAGTAAGAAATTTGTATACATTCCAAGAACCATTAGGACATACCTCTTTCACCTCGGAATATCCAACCGATGCTCCATTCAAATCAAAGGGCGAAAGAATGGGTTGATCAAATGCCACATAATAATATGCCGTGTAACTTTGAGTCACGCCTAGTATTTTCATTTTTTCATAAGAATAATATATCGGATACAAGTAATAAGGATCATTCATAAAAGCCTTACCACTAGATTTCCCATTGGAAGTCATGTAATAATATGATGTAACTAGAGGTTTTGCACTAGCATTTTCATACTCTTTTATTTTTTTTATCCTTAAACCACCCTGAAATCTATCATATCCGTTAATTAACGCCCGGTTAGATTCAAATTCAAATTCTTTAAAACTACGTTCGGTATAATATATTCGTTTTAACATTCCAAATTGATTAAAAACGGTATCCACTTCCCTAGACTCCCCATCGAGGTACCCGAAATGTACCCCCCCAGTAGACGAGTTTTGCACTCCACATGCAAAGCGAGGATGCCCTGTCAAAACCCCTCCCGTAACATTCGTGTACCCCCAGTGGTCATATGTACTAGAATTACGTTTATGTAAAGAATTCACGTTATATTGAAATTTATTCAATAAACGTTTCTCTCCGGCATAAGCGACTTCTTCAATTTTATCTAACTTTAACGCTGTATGCGCGTACGATGCAGACCCAGGAAAAGCTGAATAAGTAAACAACATGGATTTCATGTATACGTTGCCATTTACAGCCAACTTGATACTAGTTAATTTCCTCGCTCCCTCCACATCAGGACGACCTTCCGCTGATTCAAAAACTAATGATTTATTTCCCCATGAAATCCGATTCAAATACTTCGGTTCTTTAATTTTTACTAGAGTATTTTGCTCTTGTTGTTGATCTATTTCCACTTTTCGATCCCCGATATCATGAAATTTCAACACGTACCTTTTATTATAATTATAGAACTCGTAATCATTCCCTTTCGTGTATGAATAGTTAATATTATTACCCGCCATCGTCTTTATTTCGTCCAAATACCAAGAGGATGTAAAACTTACAGTTTTGGTTACAGCCCCGTCTTTAACCATAGACTCCGTTGTTTCTTTGGTCCTAAATATGTATTTACAACCTTGCTCATCGGTTATTATAAAATTATTCCTTCCTATCCATTCTATTTTTATCTTTTGGTAAGGTATTGTATGAGCCACACCGTTACCATCGACGATAAACATACCTGAACGTCCTGGAATTTCAAAATAAAATACATCCGGTTCCGTATCCATATTTTTCAACCTAGATTCAAAATTATTTTTATTCCAACCACTCAAACTTTGAATTTGACTCCAATGACTATTCTCTTGGCTTGAATATCCCGTTTCATCCGGAAGATGTCGAACAACCCTCGTGATCCTTCCTCCAACAGACAAATTCCACCCCAAACCAACCCATGTGGCCACGTCCTGTACTTTAATCCCTGAAGACTGGTATGTCAAGACTATTGGTATTTGTATATTTTGAGTCTTTATCGTGTATAGAGGAATTTGAATATTAGCCGCTCCCGTGTATTTGTCTACGGGTACATTAATACTTCTAATTAATGAGGAAGATTCTGGAGAAGGAGGAATGGAAAATGCTCCAACATAAAACTCTTGTGCTACTCCCCAATGGGGTAAAACGATCAAAAAAACGATATAGTATAAGCTTCTCAACAAATACTTATTTTTTACAAATAGTACACTCTTTTTCATATTCAACTATTAATTTTATTTAACACTCAAAAAAATACGTCACACGAACTTGCTAACATTTTACTCTCATAGGCATACACATTTAAATTCAACATCCTGTTAATTCAATCGATTCAAGATCAAGTATGTTTTAGAATCTATTTCCCTATTATTCAGGATCTCTATTATCCAAATGAATTCAAAAACAACTTCTAATTCAATATACCAAGCATACTTTAACTTGCATTATCTATCATTCTATACAAGTAAAATTAAAAAGAGATGCTCAATAAAAATGTATGTAATAAATTGAATAATGTGTGTATTTTATCCATATATCAAAAGTTGAATAACATAAATATTTTACGACAAAAAACATTGAATTATAAATGGTTATTATGCAAGTTTGGTTTGTACAAATGCGAACAAGCATTACGATAATTGTAAGAAATGAGTATAAAGTTATACTTTATTATAAACTCATCTTCAAGAAAAACTTATTCTCAATAAATAGAGAAATATAATAAAATACTTAATTCAAACAATATTAATTCTATTTATACATTAAAATTGAAATACTTGACAAAGATTTTGATCATTAAAGTTTTTATCTATTTTCAAAAAATGGACAAAGAAGTCTCTTGCCCACTCCTTTTTCTGCACAAACTCACGAAAAGATGTAGTAGGACTAGCGTCCAGCCTTGTGTAAATTAGAGCCCGGCACAACTATTCATATCATGGTCTCCGTTTAATAAGTATAGAAGTCATTTTTCGTCAATTTTAGCCCAAAAATACAATCCTATTTATCAATTCTGAAGAGAAGTATATATATATCTCCTATTTTTCAAGATATTATTATAGCAGACTAAAAAAATAATACTTTCTCAAATAGAACTTTCTACCTTTCAAATACTACCAATAATTTCAAATTTTATATTTTTCTAACTCCTTCTCGCCAAGATTTTCGTCATATTTGCCAAGAAATATTCCTCCATTTACCCCAATAGATCCTCACGTCAAATTCGAGAAATCACTCTCTTTATACTTTGAAGTAAAAATCAAGATACAATTGATTTTTTAATAAATTTTCCTAGAAAACGAACATGAAATCTTTGTCTAATTTATTGATAAATCAGAATTTAAATCAATGTCGGAAGAGGGCGGGAATAGTTCAAATTTCTTCCAAAATTTATGAATCACGTGTAAGGTTTGTGAATACGAAATCGAGGTGAAATCTTTGTTCACCTCGATAATTCTTAGTTATTTATTCTTTAGTTTCCATTCTTTCAACCATTGTTTGGTTATTTCATCGTAATTCTCGATAAAATCTTTGCTCACAGGATTCACGTTTATTCCTAAATCTAGCCATTCTTTTATTTCCTGAGCGATTACGTTATAAGCATCTTCTATAGAACTAACCCTTTTCAATTCTTTTCGTTTACCACGTTCTAAATAATAGACAGAATAATTATGATCTGATTCTTTTTTTATATTTAAAGAATCTTCTTTTTCCTCTCCATTAATTGAATATGCATGGGGCATAACACCCCACTCTTGCATTAATTTTAAAAATTCATCCTTTGTCATAGTTTATTAATTTATTTTTTTCAAGTACCCTTCTTTTAAATAAAATTTAATGGGTTTCGTGAATTGATATTGAACTCCGTAACCGTATTGTCCTGGTAATTCTCCTGGTGAAGCTAAAGATTGTTCAACTTTTATTGGTTTTACTACTTTATATCTGTTATATGGAGTCGATCCGGGACGAATAGATCTTGCCTCGTAAGAAGTTCCAATAGGCGAGGCCCAGTTGCCTGTCGGTTCTCCAAATCGATCGATTATCTCTCCTGGTCTTAAAGTTCGTGGTACTTTTGTTCCTGGGATTTCAGAGATTACTGGAAATTCTCGTGGTACGAGTTTAGCAGGTTTGACAGAGGGTAGCATCGTTATTCCCATCCCAATCATTAACACTCCCGTTGGACTGGCATACGAAGACACGAGATGAGCTACACCTAACATTAATTGATTTGATCCAGAGTTGTTCAATACAAACTTTAGGGCTCGCCCCCGAGACCATTTACTCGAAAACTGATTAATCCAGAACATCTCTTCATTGGTTAATGTTCTAGCCACGCCAAGTTCATCTTTCCAGTAATTATTCCAACCTGCTTTTTCCACTCGTCCCGGATCTCGGGTGCTAATTATATAATTCGTAAGAAATTCTTCTTGACGCTCCTTAGGAACTACCACAACATCTTCACTTCCATCATTTGTCCGTACTAATAAATTATAGTCTTCATCAACATAATTCGTGACATAGTTACCATTGGGGTCCAAATATATCAGAGGGTTGTTCACACAATAATTGTAAGGACTATGAGACATATAATTTTCCAACAAAGGATCGGTAGAGAACCAACGTCCTAAAGCACTATCGTACATTCTAGCCCCGTAATCCACGTAATTCAGATTTCCTGTGACTTGTTCCTCCTTCCCATTATACTTGAAACGATTGGCTGCTAATTGTGGATAATCATCTCTTAGATGTCTTGCCCCGAAAGGATAATAATCATTACGTTCTTGTACAACACCATTGCCATTGATAATAGCCCGTATACTACCCAAGTGGTCAGTTAGGAAATAATTTACCTCGATATTGCCATTATTTGTATTATTCACACGAATGACTCCCCCCTCGACACTTGCAGATTCCAACTGTAACCCGGTACTACTATTCTTGTATGTCAAAGAACCCAGATAGTCAAATCCGTTATTATTATCATCACGAACTTGTAATTTGGTCCCGTCACTCAAGTAACTATATTTTACCTTAGCTACATTTCCGAATTTGACTTCACTCAACAAATCTAGTATATTATATGATAAGTTCAAATTTTTGCGGCTATCATTTATCATATTACCATTTTTGTCGTACGTGTAACTTCCTGAAGCAGTACTTCCTCTAGCATAAACATCTTTAGTCGAGGATGTCTGTCCGTTTTCTGTTAACCTAGACAATTGGTTACCATTGTACGTGTAGGTAAGATTGTCCACAATCACACCTTCGGCCGTTCGTTGTAAACTTTTAATATTCCCGTTTCGGTCATAAGTAATACCATTTTCAATATAATTATTCTCAAAGGTATACCAAGAGTTATCACTCTTTTGTATTTGAACAGATTCTATCAATCGATTTAATCCGTCATACGTGAACCCGTAACCTAAAGTGGTTGAACTTGCATGCTGCCATTCCCACTCGCTGATGTTTCCGTTCCAATAGGCTGTTGTTCCCCCTTCTGGGGTCTCGTAACGAAGTTTCATCTTGAAAGGAATACTTTCTTTGCTTGTTAACCATCCCCTGATGTTATAAGTCATCGTCTCTTCAATATTCCCATATTTCTTTTTTACAAGTCGCCCTACTTCATCATACGTGTAAGAAATGAAGGCAGGAGTTCCATCGTTTAGTTTGTTGGAAGATGATAATAATCGATTCCGATTGTCATATAAATTTATGTTTTCCAAGACATTAGTCTCGTCATCGACTTGATGACGTTCCTGTTGTTGAATAATATTGCCTGCAAAGTCATATTTCATACTTACCAGACTTGTTCCTCCTTGAGGATTATTGCTTACGGTCTGGATTACACGGCAGCGGCTATCGTAATATGTTGAGGTCGTTAGCCATATGTTGGTTCCAAGTATCCTTGTTTTCATGCTAGTTACTAATCCCGTTACAAATTTGTGATAATCATTCGAATATCCGGGAATTGATTGAAATGCAAGAACAGGAACATCAGATGAGGCTATATAGGAATCATACAATGTATATTGTAAAGGAGTACGCTCCCCTGTCGGGAGAAAATTAGTACTATTAGCAGCTAGAGAGAGAAGTGTCGAGTGAACTGCAACCGAAGATATAACTTCCCCGCTTTCAATCACTCGGTTAAAATTGTCATATAAAGAATAACTCCACTTGTTTATGTTTTCCGAACGTTGTATACCATCTTGGCTCATCACCAGTCGGTCTCGCTTGTCATAAACCATGTAGATGGGGTCACATCCCGGTAAACGTTTCTCGATCAAATGGCCAAAGCAATCGTAGTTATATCGATAGGCCAATCGCTGTAAAATGCCTTCATCGATTGAATTCCCGAGTTGGTAGCTTGCTTCGGGAGATAAAACGAATCGTAATAATCCTCGGGAATCATACACATGGAATGTTTCTAATCGCTCATTATTAACGACGCTTACTGTTAGTATCGTTTTGTTTTCTCTATCCGTGTAAGAAATAACCTGTTTGCCGTCCTCGTCTGTTGTTGTAATTTTTTGAAGAGTACCAGCTGGATAATATCCATCAATGGATAATCCGTTACTTGTTACCCGATAAAGACGTACCTCATTATCAAGATTTGTTCCGGAAGTTATCACCGTAGCCTTACCATTTTCGTGCCAAGATTTACCCGGACCTGTTTGTTTCACTATACGATTTATAGGACTGTTATCGTAAATTGTCGATGTAAAGGCGTAAGGAGCGTCAGACACTCCGTACACGTTCCAATTTGATGAGGAAAAAGCGTTTTCAATATATTTCCCTTGATTGTCACTCTTGGTATAAGGTAAATACATTCTTTCTATTCTACCTTGAAGTCCGTGGTGATAGGGAAGAACGATATCTCCTTTTCCATCGGGAGAACCAGAAACTTGAATATCTTGTAGTTTTCGGCCCAAACCATCAAGGTAAGTCATATCAAATGTTGTACGGGGACTTGCAATTGATGTGGTCGGATCAAGATATTTCTTTACTACCACATAATTTTTTGTTACGGTGTATTGTTGTCCTATTGATAATAGAGGCAAGAATAACATATATAATAATTGAATTCGTTTCATAATCATTTTTTATATTACTAGAAAATTACATTGTAACTATTCTCTTTTAACAAGTTTCCATCTTGGTCAAATATTTTACTTACTCTTCCAGCGGCATCATATTCGTAACGCTCCATGTTTCCGTTTTGGTTTAATCGACAAAATTGTTGTCCAAATGAATCTGTTGATACAACTTCAAAACTCGTACCCGAGGGAGCCAGTATTGCTAATGCCGTTTTTAAATTTGAAGGGATTTGTACTCTTATAGCTGATATTCCTGTCCCCGTCACTTCTACTTCTTGACATGCAACTTGCCATACACCACCCTTTAAAGGAATCGCAGAGATTGTGCATGAAATTTCTTGATTCCCTTGTATCTTTTTACATATTGGCACAAAGGCTTGATCGACATTTGAGTATAAAACGAAAATCATTTGATACTTGGTTATTGTGTGGATCGGTTTTATTTCCAATTTTTCCGGTTTATTTAAACCCAATAGTTCCGGATTCCAATTCATGTTTAAAATAACACTTGCGATTTCTTGGAGCTGACCTCCATCATAAAATATTGTTAGCATTTCATCTATGCATGATAAGAATTCCATTTGTTGTGTTCGTGGATATTCCATTTCAAACCTATAACCAACATCTTGAAGGTATCCAAGTGCTCTTGCAATCGAAGTTAATTTATCCGAGTTCAGTGCTAATAAACTAGTGTCTCTATTTAATACTTGTCGAGACAATTCAAACAAAATTTTTAGATTTTCAAATTCGTAAGAATTTAAACGCATAGAATCAATTTTTCCAAAACCAGTCATGTATAAGTTACATGCACTTCTCCAATTTGCCATTTTGTCTGCGTATTGCATAATATTTCCTCGTATTTCATGAAGATGATAGTAACGATACATATCTGCAACGTCTATAGAAGATTTATCTGTATCTTTTACTCGCAAAACTAGATTATCTCTGGTCGGATCAAAAATGAATTGTGTCGTTTCATTTTTAGAAATTATTTTTTCTGGTAAATAACGTTCCTCATTTTGAGTATAGCTTATATGTTGCAATTTCGTATAAAGGTTAGTATCACGAGTAAACAAGGAATTTTGAAGTCCAGGTGTTACGAGTATAGGAATTTCTTCATCACCAGAATTAAACAATAAATGACAAGATAAAAGAGGAAGCGTGTCATGAAAAGCTTGATATAGAGATACTTTTTCTTTTTGGAGAAGGTATTGTGTACTTCCGGCTTTTTTTACCAGAGTTTGTTCTTTAATAATTGGGGTTATGATATTGGCTTGTTGCATTTTAGCAATTATAGGGTGAGCGCTATAGGTGAAATCATTTGCTGTGTAGCGGACAATTATTTTTTCATCTCCGTTAGATAAATGTTGGATAATCTTCGTGGGTTGAGTACAATACATGGGATTATCGTAAGTGTATTCAATGTCTGAAACGATGTGTTTATTTGAAGGAAGATTTCCTGTCATAAGATATAAGATTTCCCTTTTCGAATTTGAGCTAGAGAAAACATACTCGATTTGTCTTTTTAATACGACTTTCCCTCCATAATTAATTTTGTAATTTTGAAAAGGTAAAACAACACGAGTTCTAGGTAAAATATTGTTCACGAATATATTTTCGTATGGTCTGACAATACACATTTCTGCAGGGGAATCATTATAAATTAGGATTGGTTGTTGGGCCCGATAAGAGTTATCTAATTCCAAGCTATCCATGTAATAATTATAAGCTGGAATTTGAACAGCCGCTTGGGAAAACAGAAACGGTTCTGGTGGAGTCTGTATTTGCGAAATGCAAGTTCTAAAATAATTGTTCAAATATACATTATAATTTTCCCACGAACGATTAACATCTCCGTAGTATTCTCTTTTCATAAAACTAACTAAATAGCCAGATTCGTCATATATCGCTTTACCAACAAGAAGGCCGCATATCCAGAAGGGAGTGTAATCAGAAGTCGGAGGGATGGTGTACAAATAAGCATTTTTCCCTTTACCTACAAACACTTCTTCTACACATGGATAAAATAATCCTCGGTTCCCTTTTTCGACAGAGTTATTGCCCTGACACATTACTCGTGAATAAATAACACTATCCGAAAATAATGCATATTGAATTCGTTCCCGATCTGTCAAAATTCTATAGATCGAAGCTCCCGGGGAAGGATAACGAAATAGCACTGAATCCCTCGTGTCGTCAGACTCGAAAACGAGACTCTTTATTCTTATTCCTCCATGTGTCCCGCAGTCGTTAGTAATAATCTTATAATATTCATTAGACTCGTAATCGATGGATATTTTAGCTCCCGATGAAGATATTGATTCTAAGCTATTCTTTTTGGCGTAACATATTCGAGGGATACGTGGATCGAATGGCTCATTGCTTGCAGGTGGGGTATAATCTCCCCACATATTTACGCTATCACAATTTACTTCAGGCAAATGATACGTGAAAGTTTGTTGTTGATAAGGGATGCCACCATGACCTTTCCAAGTAATACCATGTAATAAAGGAGTTCCATTCAATTCTATCATCGTTATGGAGTTATCAAGATAGTCTTGTTTGCTAATTGACTTAAGCACATGCGAAGTTCCATTAGGGTTATAATTAAAACGGATACATTCTAGGTCATTTGATATCGAGCAAAGTAAAGGCGAGTATATTTTGTAATAGCACATTGATCCTGTCGTTTTTTCCGAACAATGACATTCTTCAGACAAACATCGTTTCATGCATTCTTTTGCGTACATTAAATACGTTGATGCCATTCCACTGGTCATGCGAATCATTTGATTTAATGCATTAATTATTCCTTGAGAGGCAACTCCAACATCTTTAATATCTGTCAATACTCCTAATAGCTCTTCTTTCAATCGAAGTTTGTTCATCCTGAAAAAATAATCCATGTTAGAGTGATAGTCTAATCTTAAATTATAAAGATATTCCACTTGATCAACAAAACTTTGATGTACTATTTCTTCTCCAGCCAATTGAATGTATCTTTCAAATTCTTGTTTGTATTTATCAAAATTGAGTGCTAATTCTGAAATACTCCTTCCGTATTTATATTTCACGACAGAATTCTGAACGTATTCATTGTAGTTTTTGTCCCTCAAAGGCATTTGATCAGGGAACAAATCAAATGATGAATCATAAATGAACCTAGGGTCATATTTAAAATGAATAGTTCTGTCATTGGGAATCTCTATTTTGCTGATATACCATGCAGAAATGTGCCCTCCGTCAATTACACTGTTAATTCCAACTTGTTCTTGTCTCGTGTAGTTGCACGTCCATTCAAGAACGGAATAAGTATAACGAGTTCCATCTTCATCGGTAATAATCCATTTTGTGATTTGTCTACCATCTGATTCAAATTCAATTTTTACATTCGTTTTTTCGAGAGGTTCAATCATGTATTCATGAAGTCTGTTTGTTGTACCACGTACTAGAAAATTGATCACCCTACCGTTAAAAACGGCTGTGAATATATCTCGTTCCCCATCCCGTTTGCGTTTATTCACCCCGACAATATCTTCTGCTAGAGGGAGAGCGTTGGACATATTTTCCGTGTAAGCCGAACCACCCAAGCCACTCTCGTCTGCAATTCCCCCTTTTACTGTCCGAGTTACAATTCCCCCATATTGTAAACTCCAATTATATCCAATTATTCCCGGCTGCTCATCTTTCGGTCTAACTCCACTTCCTATATAATTTAGTGACACTGGCAAAATGAAATTATTTGATTTGAGTTCGAACAAGGGAATCGTATAGTGAAATAAACCTGTTGAATAATCAACAGACACGTTTTTATTGTGTTCGTATCCTTTTGCCTGTTCGCCAGATTCTATGTTTTGTCCTGAAATGACGCCATAGAACAAAATGCATAATAATAAATATAATATTCTCATAAGTATAGATTTAAATTAGTAATTGTAAATACATTGATTTGATAAGCATTTCGTGATAAACGTGCTATCATGGATATCACGAGTAAAAAATAGGTTTTATAGCGACTTTTTTTAATTTACATTTACGCAAAGAGTTTATGTTATAATAAAATTTATTCAATAAACGTTTCTCTCCAACACAAAGCTGTAAATACATCACATTCACCATCCCTTGCTCTTGGGAGTCTCGCTACATTATTTTTCTACAGGAATACTAGCCGGATTACCCGCACGAGTAACATATCCCAACAAACTATCTTCACCGCCCCCCATCTCTAATTGTTCTAGTAACAACTCCACCGGTGATTAGAGGCCAATTATAGCCAATCACTCTCGATAGATATCTTTCTTGCTACCATTTACCGAGTATCCAAGAGTAAGAGGAAACAGATAATCACCAGATTTAACAGTATACAAAAGCTCTTTGTAATAAAAGTTTCCAATTGTGTAGTCAATTATCACACTTTTGTCATTTAAATATCCCTGTGTCTGCTGCCCCAGTTCAAAATTTTGAGCCCTAGTTATTCCCACAAGGCTAAGAAGACATAAAAATAATAATCGTATTCCATGTTTCATAATTATTTGTCATTAGTAATTAGACCTCATTGTTATAAAAATCATTTTTTCTAATCAAATACATTATTTCTTTCTCATAGGCATCAAGAATTAAAGTTTTACATTTTTTTTAGTTAACCAATGACCCCACCTAGCTTGAACATCGGCAAGTACATAGATACAAGTACGAGGGCAACAAGTCCCCCGACACACAAAATAAGAACAGGCTCCAACAGGTTTCCGAGTTGTTTTAATTCATGCTCCAATTCTCGGGTAAGATCTTCTCCTTGTTTTAAAAGCATATCCCCAAGACGATTCGTTTCCTCGCCGACTCGCACCAGAGTGATTAGCTTTCTGTCGTAGATAGTCGGGAAGAGAGCCAACGTGTCCGCGAACAATTCTCCCCGTTTCAAAGCACCACAAATAATATCAAAAGATTGTTGATAAGGATAAAAGGTGATAATATCACGCAACATCTCGATCCCGTTCAGTAGCGGCACACCCGAACCGTAAAGCAAATAAAGCAACTTACAGAACCGGGCTTCCTGGTTTTCCCGTACTAGTTTCCCGATTCCCGGCAAACATAACAAAAGGAAAGAAAGCAAGAAACGTACACGATCCGTTTTCCCCTGAAAAAAGAAAAACAAACCACTACCGAGAAACAATAATGAAAACCCTAAAAGATATGAAGTAAAATTTCCAGACAAGGTTATAATCCAGCGAGTCAAGGCGGGAAGTTCCCCTCCCATCCGGGCGTAAACTTGTTCAAACATAGGCACTATAACAAGAATCATGAATATTAATACCACGAAGGCAGTCACTAGAATAATCAAAGGATAACTGACAGCTCCCGATACCATACGACGTTGTTCTTCCCGTTTCCGGTAATAATCCGACAAGAAAAGCAAAGCTTCATCTACTCTTCCCGTTTCTTCACCTACACGTAAAACACCACAATCCAACGAGGTAAATTTACCACTGGCAGAAAAGCTCTCCCATAAAGTATTTCCTTCTATCACGGAAGCATATAGGTATTCCAGTAACGATTTCACTTTCTTGTTACTTTCCCCATCAATTAATAGACAAAAAGAACGAGAAAAATCCAAACCGGATGTCAAGAGAGAATACAACTCGGAAAACAAAACCTCTTTCTTCCCGTTCTTTAATTGCCAGCCCTTTCCGCCAGAATAAATCTTACTTTTCATTATCATATCTTTTTTCATGTTCTCGAATACATTCTGTCACCTTGTTTCCATCCCGGTCCCCGATCGTGAAAGGAAGTTCGACAAGTCCTTTCTTCACCCGTAACCACAACACAAGAGAGTCTACCCGACATTCCCCATTCCTCACCAATCTCCACCCGTTCACCCTCTTGAAAAGTGTATCTATAAATTCCCCTCGTGTCAACACAAGCAAAGAATCACGGTATCCAATGGTTTCATGAATTATCCCTTTCCTGTAAAAGTCCAACCTTTCATTTTGATTCAGTATACTATCACATTCCCGGAACAACCCGTCTAATTCAAAATACTTCTCTTGTAACCCACAATGAGAGTTCAAACGTACGATCATCCGGGAGGTAACTTTACGGATCATTCCAACTCCTTCAAACACGGATAAGAAAATAATACCAGAAATAATCATCACGATCAATACCTCCACCAGCGTGGAAGCAATCAATACCTCTTTTTTCCAATAGTCATTCATCTGTCATTGATTTTATCAAATACTTGTACTTCCATTTATTTTCACCCTTAAAGGGACAGACTTCGATAGTTAATCGCCGCACTCTACCCAAGTAAGGTTCAAGTTCTATTTCCAACGTTCCCCAGTCGCAACATCTCGTGTACTTACCCACTTTATAATTTTCCTCGACATATTCCAGATAACATCGTTTTATTTCCAAGCTGATAATCAAGTTTTCATCAGGATTTGGCTCTTTAAATGTGACACGGATCAATATCTCCATCACAAGCATAAAAGTCCCCATCCAGATCACGGATGCGACAACACACTCCACTAGGGAAGAAGCTGGTAACTTATGTTTCAATCGAGCCATTTTATTTCCCTCCTTTCATAAGGTCCATCCATCCAAAATGGGAAACTCACGGATGAATGTGTCAACAAGGTTATGTTATAAAGAATACTAGAATAATACCCTTCTGGGGCAAAATAGAAACAATCCCGAACGTACAAACATCCCGTCACGAACCCGTGTACCTCGGCCACCCCGTCCACGTACACGAGTCCTCGTACTTTTGATGTAGCAGGTTGAAAGTAGTTTGCAGAAGGTACTTCCCCTTTTTCTTCTTCTCCTCCACTAACAATCACGAAACCATTTACCTCACAATGTTCTCCCAAGCGGATCAACCGATCGGGACATTCCCCACCTATCCATAATCCGGAGCCTGGTGAAAGAATCACATCATCCCCAAGAAGGATCGAATCCTTGGCAAACACTTGCATATTGCCCCGGAAACCATCCGCTATTTCCACCTTCGAGGCTACCAAGATCACATCCTTAAAACAATTATCTTGTTCGACGAAAACACTCCCCGTACTATACAGTATCACTTTACCGGAAACGTTCATTCCCGACAAGTACTCACTCGCTTGAAAACATAGCAAGGAATCAGTGAAAGCACGATGAACCGGAATTCTCGAAAGCAAAGAAGAAAAATCATCTATCAAGAAAAGGCGTTCAATCACCTCTTCCGTTTCTACCATCACATCTGGGAATTTCTCCGCCCCACGGGTTATTTGCTCTTGTCGTAACGGAATTCCGCTAAAAAATTCCGATAGGATCTGGGTATAAGCAATACCGTTGCGAGATATCCTCAACACCCCTTCCACTGTTGATTTTCCCGTCAAAGAAAGAGCCTTATTATTTTCGGGAATATACAAGTTTGCTCCATGAAAACTTTCACGGACCCTTCCGATCAATCGGCTTTCCTGTACTCCTTCTTTCGTGGTCATGGTAACAACCTCGTACAATCCCCATCTTTCACGAAAAAATTGAACCCGAGAAGACGAATCTCCTTCATAAAGCTTTACACCACGACTCTCGTCCAACCGTTCCATCAACGTGCTATCATCCATGTACAACACGAACCCTGATTCCAAGTTAGCCCGTTGCTGTTCACGTTCGTAAAGACGGTAAGACACCATTAAATCTAGATCCCACAGAGACATAACTGTTAAGAGTCCCAATAACATAAGCGTGCAAACCACCAGCACGGTAGCCAGCACGGAAGCCGGTATCATGTAATCTCTCATTTTTCAAGTTTTAAATTATCCCGACAAGCGAGTCCCAAGAGTGTTCAATTTCTCTGGATCGTGTACTTATTCTTACCTTTACAAACAATGATTGAATCTGTATAGACTTTCTTAATCGTGAAACCGTCAATCTTGTCAGTGGGTGTAATCAACCGATTTTCCCCTCCTGACTCCACCAAAAGAAAATCCTTTTCTCCTTTCCGGATTTTCCCGAGCAAAATAAACGATGGGGCTAACTCCTCCATGGGAGACACAAGGACTCTCGGTTCTCTTTTCTTTCCCCTTGATATTACCTTGACAGGAATAGAACCGAGAAAAGGATCACGGTAATTTAGCAATAAAGTATCTTTTAAACCGGACATTTCATCCTCGTGTCGAATCGGTTCAACGCTCGTCAAACGGGGAGCGTCTGTAAGATTGATTAAACGGACCACAATCACACCCCAAATTCCCGTCGCGACAACAAGCAACATCCATAACGTTCCTTTCTTTTTCAGTGTTCTCATGACTCGTTCTCTTCAGGTAACACGATAATAGTTCTAGTGGAATAAATACCCTCGTAAGCCGAATTTTCTGGTCTAACCCGCCACTGGTACTCCCCCGGTTTCAAGGTAAAAGGGAATTGTCTTCCTGTAACAAGCGTGTCCAACAAATATCGTTCAGGTCGTTCAAATCGCGGGCTCACGATTACCAAACGATACCTCGTAGCCCCCTCGATTTCTTCCCAAACAAAAACCTGCTGCCCGTAACTGGTTCTGATACTATCACCGGGAGCGACCAAGACCACTTCTTTTTTTGATAGATCTTTCTCGAACACGTCTTCACATCCAAACGCCAAAAACATACACAAGATCATAGGCATAACTATTTTTCTTGTCAATCGTGCCATACCACGCTTAATTGTTGTATCCATATCGTCATCTTTAATTGTTTTGACTTTCTTACCCTATCCGGGAATACTTGAAAAGTGACAGAAGTCACCTTCCCCAGCGTGTTATCTTTCTCGACAAAATCCAATAATTTCACGAGTGAAATATAATTTCCTGCCAAGACTAACATTCCGGCATCAACCCGGGTACTATTTTCTTCCCGGACCACGTTAGGCGTGTAACTATCAACATTCACATTTTCTTTCGCCAGTATTCCAGACAACTTGCCTAACAGACGCCCATCCCGCAACACGGCTTCCCCATTCCAGTTATTCTCCCAATCCGAACTTTGCCCGTTTACAGGGCCAGCTTGTAACCGTTGAATTCTCTCTTTCATTTCCTTGTAATCATGCCATATAGAGATCGTTTCCCTGAACCCAAAAAACCAAGCAATAACGGGTACTAGCAATAACATCCCAAGCAACTTCCCGAGATTTTTATATTTCATCCATTCTTTCATAACCAGACATTCATTTTAAAGACAAACTGTCCCGTTTCTTTTTCCCTTTCAAGCAAGAGAAGTTTCACATCCTTCACTAGATCAAGAAGTCCTACCGTGCTTGTAAACCCCGTGATCTCATCTGCCGTGCTACACGTTCCTTTCAACCGTATCAACCCTTCACGAATAAGCAAGGGTTTGTTTTCCTCGTGTGACTTTAATAAAGGGTTCACTTCCATACTCTCCAAGTTCATGTTCTCAGGCACCCTCGATGCGATTTTATCGACAACGGGAGCAACCTTTATATTCCCTGAACTAGAAAACTCGTCTACTACTGCCCGAACCTCTCTGGATAGTTTATCTCTTTTAGAAACGTCCTTCTCCAAAACGGAAAGTTCTGCTCGTGCGTTGGCACTTTTGTCTCTTAAATCACCATTTATCCAAAAATTGACAAACAACAATATCAACAAACAGGCAAGCAAGGGTAGTTTTATTTTTTTCATGAAAAGCGAGCAAAAATAATTTCCCCTAGCGGTAGATTCAAAAAACACGCTCCACCTCAAGTTGTTTCTATAGTAACTCTTTATTATTTCAAGCACGAAATTTTCCTCCCCTGTAACCATTTCCCCATCAAAGATTCGATCATCTCCTTGCACTGGCCTCACGTGAAAGGCAAAAGGAGTTATCCCATTTTTATCCATCACGTCAAGTAAAGGTGCAATTTGATCGTTCCGTGTAAAAGCTAAAACATTTCTCCCTTCTTCTTGATCAACATACTCCCACAAAAGTCCCTCGTTACCCGTAATACGTTCCAAATCATTTTCATGATTATTCAATTCTTTGGTGATAACATTTTCACCCGTGACAACGATTACAACAGGCGCTCGTTTTTTCTCCTCAAAAAAAACTTTCAAATCCACTTCTTCTAACCTTTTCTCCACACGAACCTCTTCTTTCTCAAAAACACACTCGATCACTGTAATTACAGCGCTATCCCCCCGGCGAGTTCGGACTAAAATCACGATCAGGTGCTTTAATATTTTATTTAATCCAATCATCTTGTTTTTTATTTAAATACACGTCAATACACGACCGTGGGTTTGATAAACACGTTCAACTTCTCATCCACTTTATTGTTTTTCACGGAACCAAATAACCATTTCAATACAGGCACCCGTGCAAGGAAAGGTAAACCACTCGATGTTTTCTCTTTGCTATTCCTATCCAAGCCCCCGAGTAATACCATCTCCTCGTTACGCACGTGAACAAGAGACTTGAAACTTCGAGTAGCCGTACCAGGAGGAGCGTCTTTTTCTTCTCTGGCTGTAAACTCGCTTTGCTCGATCTCTATCGTGAGAGTAATTTTACCATCCAAACTCACGAAAGGAATTATTTTTAACGTTAAATTGGCTTCCACGTTTTTCCATGTATAAGATTCCGAGGGGACCGGGATCTGCGAACCGTAATAATTATTCTGTACTTCCTTGTAATACTTCGTTTCCCCACTCTTGAGCGTTGCCTCATGACCATTCAAGGTGGAAAGTTTGGGAGTGGATCGCAATTCGATATTACCAGCTTCTTCCAA
Organism: uncultured Butyricimonas sp.; assembly: GCF_959596855.1. Lineage (NCBI taxonomy): Bacteria > Pseudomonadati > Bacteroidota > Bacteroidia > Bacteroidales > Odoribacteraceae > Butyricimonas > uncultured Butyricimonas sp. The sequence goes on along the minus strand of NZ_CAUFYA010000047.1, from coordinate 10,013 downwards.
GGCTTTCAAGCTCATGTAAAAATCCGGGGTCACCTTTCCCAAGTTGATCGAGCCGAACCCGTTAAAACTATTGATTAATTTATTAATAGAATTTGCAGACAAGGACATGCTCACGCCCGGGCTTACCGTTCCAAGGGTTTGAGTTGGCTTTTCTCCAATTCCTGCTGTTATCCCGACCTCGTGAATTACACTTTTTTTCGAATTCACAATCAATACTTCAATCGTTACCAGGGGAACGCTACGGTCTATGGATTTCAAGAAACGTTCCACCTCATCCACTTGCCGAGAAGACCCCGTGGCAATCACGCTATTCTGGTCCGGGAATAACTGTACTTGCATCCCGTTCTTGAGTACAGTAGGAATTAACTCGATCACTTTATCCACGGAGCGGTAACACATCGGGATCACCCGGGTCGTGGCAAAATCCTTATTTTTAGTGGCAGACCCAAAGAGAAACACCCCATCTTCCTCCTTGTACGTGAAAGGCGTACCGGCAAAAAGCACACGAAACAAGGAATACAAATCAACCCCTTTCACGTGTAATGCCGTTTCTTGATCTAAAGAGGTCAAGAAAACCCGATTCAAGCCAAGTAATGAACAGATTTCAAGCACTATATCGTGTACATTTCCCTTGTTAATGGATGCCGTTATTAATCTCAAACTATCAATAGATACTTGATCTGGAGAAAAATTTCTCCGGGGCCTATATAACGAGTTCATCTTACCTTGTTCACTCCCAGCCGGAATCTCCGGGGCTACTAATGTCCAAGTCCCTTTTTTAGACCTAAATATTTCCAAGTTGTTCACGGAAGCTAACACAGGCAGGGCCTCGTCCACGGGCATTTTGTTCACGTAACCGGAAACCCGATAATCATACAAGCTTCTCGGGACGACAACTTGCACCCCGGTTAAGCTGGAAACAAGCTTGATCACCGATACCAGGTTATCCTCCAATAGATCGTAACTCAAAAGACTCTCCACGCTATCAAATTCAATTCGAGGCTCTCGGGGTATATTGACTGGAGGAAGCGGTGTTGTAATTGAGACAATATTTCCCACAACTTCCAGTTCAAGATTATATTCTTTACAAAGAAAAAAAAGTAGTTCATCCACTCTAGCCCGGTTAAAATTACATGTTACCTCTTGATCTTCGTTTACCTTGTAACAAAGGTTTACCCCATTAACACGCGCAATCGTGCGAAAAAATTCCCCTAAAGACAACTTCCCGACAGAAATATCTATCTCAGAAAAATAGGCACTATCTCTATGCACCACTCGTTCCAATCGCACCTGAATAGAATCCAAGCGTTCAGTCTGTCCTCTCAGGGAACCGACGGATAAAATCACGATCAACACTAGTATTATAATTCTCATCCTTTATCCTCCTCTATTCTATAATTCTTACTCCTATTTTTTATCAATGAAGTAACGTGATTACCTCTTCTAACGATGTTTGCCCCGTCTCCAGTAACTCTATTGCCGAATCCGCCAAGGTTCGGATTTTTCTTTCACGAAGATAGGGTTCCACGTCACTCTCTTTCTCTCGTATCACGGAGGCAAGCTCTCCATCCACGGGTATCACCTCATAAATAGCTTTCCGTCCCCTGTATCCCGTATAATAGCATTGTTCACACCCCACGGCCTTGAACAAAGTTTTTACACTACTTGGCACACCAAGCATAGAATCATTAACCTTGATTTCCTGTTTACAGCACGGGCATAACAGGCGGACGAGACGTTGAGCCACACACGCGACAAGAGTATCCGCAATCAGGTAGGGGTGTGCCCCCATGTCTATCAGACGGGACACGCTTCCCCAAGCGCTATTCGTATGTATCGTTGACAAGATCAAGTGTCCCGTTAAAGAACTCCGGATTGCCATATGTGCCGTGTCCGCATCCCGGATTTCCCCCAGCATAATAATATCTGGGTCTTGGCGCAGGAACGTGCGCAGAGCACTAGTGAAAGTTAATCCGATCTCTTCTTTTAGTTGAACTTGATTCACTCCCTGCAAGGTATATTCCACGGGGTCCTCAATCGTTAAAATATTACTAGTCTCCTCGTTCAAAAGTCGGAGCGTGGCATATAAGGTTGTGCTTTTCCCGGAACCCGTAGGCCCACTAATCAACACCAAACCGTGGGGGTTCCGAACGGCTGCCAGAAAATCAGTCAACTGCTTCTTGGAAAACCCAAGGTTCTTCAAGTCCAGCAATTCCACGTGGCGCGTTAAAAGGCGCATCACGATTTTCTCACCATGAATAGTTGGTAACGAGGATACCCTGACATCAAATTTATCATCTCCCTCGTTATAAAGAATCCGGCCGTCTTGTGGTAAACGCTTCTCGGAAATATCCAAGTTTGCCAAGATTTTTACTTGATTCACGAGGGCTGCATAATTTCCCCGTTCGATCACGTGCCGTTCGATCAACTTTCCATCTATACGAAATCGTACCCGGCAACGATCCTCGTATATTTCAAGATGTATATCACTAGCATAACTCTGAAAAGCCTCTTCAATTAACCCATGTAAAAAACTCCGTTTTCCACTTGTACTCGAATTATTCTTTCGTTCCAGTTCTTGGCGGTAACTTCGATTTAACAATCGAGCAAATTCTTCTTTATCCAGGTACTTGATCTCGATCTCTTTACCAGTCAACACTTCAAGCTCCACGAGTACCCTCTGGTACTCGTATCCTTCTTCCCCGTAACAATAAACAGTATTCCCCTTCTCTTGAAAAGGAACAAGCCGGTATTCCCACGCCTCCCGGGTGGAAAATAACTGAAGAACCTCGGTAACAACATGAATATCTTTCATAACAACTGGATTTTTAATTCGTCAAAAAGAAAACGGAATACAACTAACACCACGTAACATATACCCACGGTACTCACGAGAGGGATTGTCAATACTTTAGTTCGCCAAGAATAAACACCCCACCAGATCAAGCTAAAAATAAATGATACCATTAAAAATCGGGGAAATTCCAATTCTTTGAAAACTGGGATCAAAAAAATAAAAAATAAGATATCCCCCAAGCCAATATAATTATGTAGCACTTGCGCCCACCTCACTCGTCTAGCTTTCAAGTAAAGAACTATCCCCAAACCAAGGAATAGCAGGATTCCCAAGTTTATTATTCCTCGTTTTAGAATCTCGTGTATCCCGAACAACCAGTACGCATAACAGAACTGCCACAACCCAAAACATACCAAACAATACATATTTACTTCCCGCTGCCGGAAATCAGATCGAATCATCATAATTAAAGGAATCAACACGACCAATCCCATACCTTTCAATCTTTAGTAATTTCTTTCAATTCTTTATCCTGATTTATCTCCCAAACATTGAATTCACCGTCCCCATCAAAATCCACCACCGCCGTGGCCCTTGCACGAAACCCCTTCTCGTTTGCCTCTACAATCTCTATCTTGTAGTTCGCATTTCCCCCTTCCGTGACAAGTTTCGACTGTTCAAAACCTAAATCATCTAAAGAAGTGGAATAGCGGGAATGAGTGTAAAAATTACTCTTTTGCAAGGTATGCAGGAACACTAATTGTTGTTGTGCCTCTGTACTTTTCGCTTTTGATATCAAGGGCATCAAATTAGGCAAAGCGATTAACACGAGAATCCCAATAATAACCAAAACAACAAGTAATTCGGGTAAAGAGAAAGCCTGTAAATTATTCCGTCTTCGTTTCATAAAATTCTTCCATTTTAAATGATATATAAAATTTGATTCACGCTTCAATATATTCTACCCCGACAAGACCTTATCAGGTGTGAATAAATTTAAAAAGTATTTACCAAAAAGTTTGTGTGTATATTATTGAGTTAAATGAGAATTTTTCGCGCTTTTGTTAACAAAAGAACAAAAAGAACAACCACCTAATAATTAGTTCATCAGTTCCAATGATTAAGATTTTCGATCGAAATATCCATACTAATTTAGTATTTAATGTGTAAAAAATTAATACGTAAACCTTAACTCCATATTTCCTATTATCAATAGACTTATATAAATGATTGATAAATTTACATGTATATACACTCCTTCTTCACACACAACATTGGTTCGAAATGGAATTGCAAATGAAGTAAAATAACACACCTTGCCTTCATCCCGCTTCTATTCTACAAAAAAGATATACATACACATTCAATTATTTCGGATAAAGGCTGTTATGTGTTCGTTTGTATTATATTTGTATTAAACAAATAAAAAGCCATGAACATTTCAGAAGATACTCCTATAGCATGCCTAACAGTCGGACAATTTATCAATATGATCAAAGACTATATGAATTCGGCTACACCCGAAAACAGACAAAATGAAATAAACGAACGTCTTGGAGTAAAAGAATTAATGACTCTTACCGGGTATTCTAGGGATTCTATATACAAACTTGTGAGACAAAGGAAACTACCATTTTACAGATTTGCCGAAACAGGACGTCTTTGGTTTAAAAGAATAGAAATAATCGAATGGATTGAGAATCAAAAAAGAAAAACTTTTGATGAATTAATCCAAGAAAAAAAGATCAGATTTTAATACGGGAAGCTACTTTAGAAGTAACTATTATTAAGCTTATGGATAATTCTGCCCCTATTATACGCACCAAGAACTTCTTATTTATCTCCTACATTTACCTTTTACATTGCTTTTCTCACAGTGCCTAAACTATCCGCTATATTCTATGTTTTATAAAATGAAAAATGAGCGTATCAGGCGTGTGTAAATTAATTCAAACAAACAGTATTGGAACGAAAACATCATAAATAAATATCTATTTTCACACGTTACAAGCATAATTATTCATTTGTATTATTAAATTTGCAAAGAATACAAATAGGATAAATTTTGGCAAATGGAAAAAAGATGGATTACAAGTCGCAAGACAAGCAAAAGGAGTAGATTACTTTAAACGGTAATCTTAGTTAGTATTAACAACTTGAACAAACAAGTTGTATTAATCTATGCTCTTAAGCAAAGGCCTAAGAATATTATCTATATTTATTACAGGTATATGAAAGATATTATCAACATTATGACGAACAGGAAACCGACCACGTTCATTTCCCCGGAAGAATTCTATAGCCTAATACAAGCCACACCTCACCAACAACAAGTAATAAATAAATATGACATATCTATTGAAGAGAAGGGTGTTTCATGGATTCTAATTTTGACAAACAAAATAAAAGAGGAATTGGCACACGTGAAACACGGGGATATTGATAATTGGCGCCATTTGTCAGATTTGCTTGCTAAGATTTTGGTTTTCGTGTTGGAAGATTCAGATTACTTAGACTCCATTGGTGAAAGCCAGGAAACCAGAACAAATCTTGAACAACAATTAAGAGAGGTATACTGGAACCTGGAAGCGATCACGTTAATTGACACGAATCAAGATATTCAATATATTACAGAAATCATTCGTAAATTATTAACATCCGGTCATTTATTCGATAGGGATCGTAAAATTTCAGTATTAACAACACTCGTTCTATTCAGCTCGAACATCATAAATCTATCCATTGACGAATACATAAAGCTAGTCGCACTCCTTGATAAATACCTTCAGCGTGACGCGATAAACAATCTTATTCAAGAACGTCTAAGGAAAGAGCGAGATTATTTAGATGACACCTTACGTTATTCTAAAATTCTTGATGAAAAAATAATGCAAAAGGGAGCAAGTGTAATCCGGTTACTGGGTGCTCAATTATTACTAAATAAAACAGAGCTGATCACCACGGAACAAATAACGACCCACGCGGCATTCTACAGGTACATATACGCTCTATCGGGCTACAAACATGACATTATCAGGAATAAAGCTCAAGATTCATTAATACACCAGTATTCTGGAATAGAATTTACCTGGAAAGAAATACTTGACTTCGATTTAGCTGAACTCGTCAAAAAAATTATTTCCTCCGTGTCCGCTACAGAAACACTCGATTCCAAGAAAAAAAATTTCCAGGGACACGGGGAGATCATCCTTCATGATGGAGTACTCGAAATCTATCCCAATTTTACCCCCAAATATTTGGTTTCAGATATCGGATCGTTCCTCAAAGATGATATAATTTTGTTCTCGTCCTCCCGAGAAGTAGATTTACACGCAGAGGATATCGAGACGCTCAGCACGAGTTGGCGAACACTCATTGATGAATACTCGAATCGTCCAAAAGAAAAAATAATTATCAAGAAAGAACGCCCGGTGGTAGGAAACGAGGTTAAAATCCAAATCAAAACACTCGGGCCCAACAACCCGTTGTTCGCTTTCGTGAGAATCGTTGATGAACGATTTGAAGGTGAAGGAATATTACATGTAAAAGGTATTACCCGAGTGATCTTGCGTACTCTTGAAGGGATTATAAACCCCGGGGACATCATGACCGCCGAAGTTGTCGAATCCAGCCCGGATCGTTTATCTTTTTCCATTATCGAGCAACTTGACGCATCCGTCGGGGGACGTTTTCATAAAGATGAACTAACGAATGCCAAACTATTGGCCAAGCGGGATGACTTGCTCACGTGGGTCAGTGAAGAAGGGTACTCCTTGTACACCTCTCCCACCCCGAAGCCCGACCCACAAGTCGGGGATTGCTATATATTGAAACTCACCGATGTAAATTTCAACGGGTATATAAAAGCCAAAATTCAAGAACAAGTTGATCATGATTTTGACATACATGATGCCGTGGCCGATCTCCTATACCACTACATAGATATTGATGGCAATGAAGCTAACGACTACATGATGGCTGAAGCTAACGAACCATCATTCCCTCTAGCTCCAAGTATTATCCAGGAACTTGAATTACTTCTTGACACCTACACACGTCAAGATTCAGCAACAATAGATAAGATCAACGACCTATACCTGTGTAAATTATTCAATCTTATCACGGGAAACAAACGGGCGATAAAATTTTACACGATACAAATAAACTATTACCTGACCCTATTTCAATTCGCGAAAGGTTTCAAACTTGATGTAGAAAACTGGCTCACGGACGAAACGGTAAATTCTTATCCCTTGTTGCAAAATGCCAAAGAGACATTATCCATATTGAACCTGTTTAACAAGAATGAACACGACCAAGATCTCTTATCCATTATCAATTCAAGCGTGAATCCCGATAACGTGAAACTGGCTCGATTGGTTTTAACAAATAATCTCGTGAACTCACTAAAACCGGAGATCTCTGCTCTCGTGAAACCAGAGATATTATCCCTTTTGTCTTTTCATGAAAAGAAAGAAAAGGAAACAAACGAGCCTAAAATCTCTTCATCGGTGTATTTTGGCAAAGAGGGAGATAACCGGGAGTTTAAAACCTCTATCGTATTTTCCAATAAAACCGGTAGTGCAAACCCCGAGAGTCAATTAGAAACGATATTTCGAGCCGTAGCGGGTTTCTTAAACGGGGAAGGTGGAACCATATACATTGGAGTGGCCGATGACGGGATTCCGGTCGGTCTTGAAGATGATTTCAACTATCTTCACGGTGATGAAGACAAGTATCAACTTATTCTTCGCCAGTACGCGGTAGAAAACCTATCAAAAGACATTAATGGCCTACTAACCATTGTCTTCAAGAAATTCAAACAAAAAACAATTTGTGCGATTTCCGTTCCAAGTTATCATCAAGTTGTATCTTTTAAAGGTACCGTGTACCAGCGTCAAGGGAACGCTACACGACCGCTCAGGGGAAAGGATTTAAAATTGCTAAAGTTAAGAAAGCAACAACATTCTCTTTCTGTAAAAGCGACTTATCCTTTATTTCCCGATTCTCCTGGTTATTTTACCCTTCCAGACCCACAAGTAAATGTTCGTGATAAAAAAAACTTGATCGCAACAAGTCGCATGCAATTCTCCCAACCCTCGGCAAACGGTTATTATTCCATACTTGAAAACGGGAAGTACCTATTAACCCGTGAAAAGCCGACAAGAGAGGACACGCGAATCTCCTTACCCATTCCGGATGATCTAGAAAACAACACGCTTCTTTTATTCTACGATAACGGACATTTGAATCGAGTTACCATATCAAATCTAGCAAGTAAAAAATATGATTTCGAGTACCAAAATGCCCTTTACCCGGATGCGAATATATTATTAATCTGTTTCTCAACTAACTCGGATTTTCTCTATCTAAATTGTGAACTAAAAAAAGAAGAGTACATTAAAATCATGCCGATCGACAAGATCAAGATAAATAATGACTTCTCGTTAAAAGGTATATCATTATTACCAAAGTTTGATAACCTTATTAGAATTGATATCTTAAAGAGTGAACAAGCTAAACATCTTCGAATTATAGATAATAACAAGAATAGTTTAGGAACACCGGTCACATCCTTGGAAGTAATTCAAGACCGGCTTTATTTAAATAGCTTGTTCAAATAGAAAGTCTTTTACAAAATATGAAACAAGAGAGGAAATAGAATTTTAAAGAAATACATACACATACAAGCTAATAACACACAATACATTAGCATCAATTTATTTATATTTTTGTTGATTACAAGATTATAAAAACATTTGAATCGAGTATTTCAACTTAATATAGAATATATGAACTCACGTCAAATTACTATTCGGGTGGCACTTCTTTTTCTCGTTTTATTTCATATTCAAATCACGTTATCCCAAGACTTTTCCGTGAAAAGGAACAACGATTCCATTTCCGTGGAAATATTTCATCCCTTGCAAGGTTACACATATAATAAATACACGCAAACGGACTCATCATTAATCATCAGCACGACACTGAAAAAAATAGATTTAATTATAGCGGACTTTAAAAGAGATAGAAGATTTTTCTTTAATTTCCAAGACACCCCTGAAAGAATAAACATACATCCTCAAGAAACAATTGGAGGGGAACCCGGTATCTTTTCAATAAACCTTCTACATACCCGGGATACCTGCACGTTACGAACAAATCACGAATGTATTTTGAGCCAAATCATTTCTCCAACCGGGATATGCCCCACGGAAGAAATAGTATTCAAGGATAGCATATTTCTAAAACCAGGGCAATTTTACCTTTTCAAGATTAAACCGGAAAAAGTAATGGAACTTTCCTTACATTTACAGTTAAAACAGAACCACTCTACTATCGAGGAAAAAGAGTGTATGCTATCTTTCCGGAAAGCAACGATTCAACTAGAATCATTCATCACGGGTGTTTCAACTTCAAAATTCAGTAAGGAAATCACGTACTCGATCAAAACATCACAACCGATCATTTCTCCCCTTTCGCTAGAGATATTGATTCACGTTGTCGAAAACAACAAACCTGGAATCATCCGGGATCACGTAACTTTAGAAAAAGGGATCAAGCAGATTGACATTAAACTGTCAAAAAAATACAAAGGAAGGCTCCCTAGAAACTTCGATATAGAAGCGATTGATATCATGTATCCAGATTCTATCGAAGAATCATTCTATCAAATAAAAGTACTCCAAATATAAAGATAAAAATAGTCTTAATTCCAATTGACTAATGGATATTTATGTTATTAATATCCATTATATATTACACAATAAAAATCACGTGCAAACCCGCACGAACATTCAAAAACGCCTCTTTATTGCGTAATGTTCAAACGTATCATTCTCAAAATAAATCAATTTTTCTCTTGTTTTTGTCACAAATTATTTTAAATTTGTTGTAGTCCCAGTTGTATGTGATTGGGCTATTTATTCATTAACAAATTTAATAACTAAAAAAGTACGCCATGAGAAAAGAATTTTTCAGGATCGGAATTTTCGCTTTAGTCGTAACCTTATCGGGACTTATCGCGAATGCAAATCAAGTAATGGCTTCAAACCTAGTAAAAACAACCATTTTACCAAAGGTCGTACTAAAAACAAGTATTAATTCTACAATTAACGAAGCAAACGCAGTTGTGAGTATTAGTGGCAGAGTGATCGATCAAAACAGTGACCCCGTGGCTTTCGCGTCTATACTCATCGACAACAAACAAACTGAC